>CAILMK010000555.1 GCA_903835275.1 uncultured bacterium
CCGATCTCACCAGCAACAACAGGTGCAGATAGTGTATTATCAATGAAAGTAAGTGAAGATGGAGTAGCAGTCCAATCATAATGTATCGTTCCTGTACCTCCGATTACAGTTGATGAAAACTCCTGCGGCGGTGAAGTCGAATAAGATGAACCATAAATACACAGTGTATTTAAATCCATACCTGCAAGAGCTAAAGCTGGTGCAACAGTGATATTTATCGAATTGCTGCTTGTAACGCTCCCTCCACCCGAACACGAATTATCATAGAAATTATATGAAGCAGTGGCAGTACAATAGAAATTGTCGCCAGTCACAGGGGAAAGTTCTGTGTATGAAATTCCTGTTGCTATGTGAGTACTATTCTTGTACCAGTCAATGGTGACTCCGCATCCATTGCTAACTAAATTGGCAGTAAACGTCGGAAAACGGCCGCAAGTGACTGTGTGGTCGCAGGAGATGGTGAATGCAGAAGTGGCAGAAGTGCAGACGTACCGTATAGGACACACAGCAATCCCTGACACATATAAATTACCCATAGCATCTATATTTATATAATTTGGGGTTATTTCCGCTAATGTAGCTCCCCCTCCATCTCCTGTACATCCTGATGTTCCCGGGTGCGCAACATCTCCTGCAAATGATGAAATATTATGTGTTGAAGCATCCACCTTTCGAACGATATCATTATAGAAATCAGCAATAAATAAATTACCAGAATTATCTATCGCAACATCTACGGGATGCGACAACTCTGCGGCGACCGCCGAGCTGCCATCGCCTGAAAAACCAGATGTGCCATTGCCTGCAGTAGTATTAATAATATACGATGAAGTAGTCATGTCTATTACACGAACCACATTCTCATAAAAATCAGCAACATATAATTTAGAACAATCCGCATTAAATTTTATTCCACATACATTGGCAACCTGAGCAGCATTTGCTGGTCCACCATCACCAGTGTAGCCGGCATAATGGTTTCCAGCAAAGGTACTTATGATACCGGATGAATTTACTTTACGAATACAAAACCCCAATAAATCTGATATATATAAATTACCTGCATTATCTAAGGCTATCCCAGAAGGGCTTTTTAGCTGTGCCCCTGTGCCAGTTGCCAGCCCCCCATCGCCACTGGTACCGTATGAACCTGGCGTACCAGCGACTGTATAGATGTACCCGGTACTTACCACTACTTTACGGATTGTGTAGGCACCCATACCATCATCTGAAATGTATAAGTTTCCCTGATTATCAACCGCAAGATAATTTGGATCCACCATCGTTGCTGTGGCAGCAAGGCCACCATCTCCAGTGTACGATGATGTTCCAGTGGTATTGACAACAGTAGTTATGGTTCCACCCGCATCCATTTTCTTAATAGAATTACTTGACCCATCAATATAATACATATTGCAGTTTTGATCAAATACGGGACAAAGACAATCGGTTGTAGAGGCAATGGGATAAATATTTTGAGCATACATTGGAACATGCACAATCATTATCAAAAGTAAAAGGCTGCTTCGCTTTAATTTTTTCATGCAAATTATTTTTTAATTATTTTGAATATTTTTGTTTCATCATCGCTTATTTGCAGTTCGTATATGCCTTTTGCAATATCACTAACGTTGATAGTTCCTATTCCGTTATTCAAAACTGTAAATTTTCCTGATTTGCAAACGATTCCCGTGCTATTGTATAAATTGAAAGTTAGGTTCTTGAGTGATTCCCAAGGAAAAAATTGAATATTTAATAGGTCTGCAACCGGGTTCGGATATACTGCAATAACATTTTTATTGATTTTCTGAATACCTAAGCCAGAAAGAGGTGTTCCATATTCTGCAACGTACCAATAATTATTAGTTAAAGAAATACTATCTTGAAAATCGCCAGCAGCATATACATTGCCTTTGCTGTCTGTGCATATTGTAAAAATATCAGCATCCGGGGTGTCAAACGAATGAGGTTTAAGCGCGCTGGTACCTATCCCTAATTCGTTCCACGCATTTAATCTGGGGTCATACTTAGCAACGTATTTATAGCCGTTAATATCGGTAAAAGAGCCAGCCGCATATAAAAAACCGCTGTCGCCAAGGCATATTGTGAATATCGCATTATTTGCGTCCAATAATCCAAGTTGGTTCCAGAAGGTACCATTCCAACGATATATAATGCTGCTATCCCGAAAGTTGATGGATACGTAAATATCATGAGATGAGTCAATAACCATTGCTTTAATTTCAGTAATACCAGCCGCAGTTTCTCCAAAACCTGTGTCTAATTCAGTCCATATACCTGTAATGTGATTGTATTTTGCTACATACTGATTGCCTCTATAGTCCGTATAGTCACCTGCTGCATACACATTGAAGCTATCGTCCACACATATTTTATTAATTAACGAATTTGCGTTTAAATTGCCTAATTGGATCCATTTATGACCATTCCATTTTTCAACTTGGCAATAACCGGAAG
>CAILMK010000556.1 GCA_903835275.1 uncultured bacterium
CCCCCGACTAAAGTCGGGGGTTGCTGAAATACACGTCACTCAAACAGAAAACTATAAAACAGAAAATCGTTCAAACATTACTATTTTTGCACAAAACTTAATAAGATGAAACAAAAAAAACTGTACGTCCTTTTTTTATTTTCGCTTCTATTTTGCACGGGTGTTTTTGCACAGACCCTAAGCTGGAATTCCATTTCAAAGATCCCGGGAAATAAGCATGATTATTATCTTGGGAAAAGCGGTGATTATTATTACTCTCTTTTCAGCAACATGTTCTTTGAGGAAGATCCTTCCCTGAGAACATCCTTTACGGGTGGGTTTGGATTTACAATAACGGATGATGATATTACACTTGCAAAATTTGATACTGGTTTTCATCTTATTTCAGCAATCCAGATCAAACACGCTAAGAAAATCAACCAGGTGCTGGCGGCTTTCATTACCGACCAGGGACTTACCCTTGCGTATTATGGAAAAGAAAAAACAAGTCCTCTTTATGTTGATAAATTTTCCATTACAGGAGCCTTTCTCAAGACGGAAACTCTCCGTGAAAATGGAGAGGGGCTGACATTCCGTCATTCGCCGGACGGGAAAAATCTCATTATTATAGAGGAGGATAAATTATCTATCCTGGATAATAATTTAAGTGAAGTTTCCCACGTAAAATTACCGTCAAAAAAATTGCGTAATGTAAAAATCAATAATGCCGGTGAAATATATGGGCTGTGTGAATATGAGCAAAAAGAAGTTTTTATTCCCTTCTATTACAATCCCAAAAAACAAACTTTACTCGTCAATGATATGTCCGTAAAACATAAAAATGAAGACGGAAAAAATGCCATGATGGACTTCTATGCCGAATTGCACAACAATAGAATGTATGTGATCGGACTGGCAGGCGCAAGTTTTAAAGCTCGTTTGGAACACAACAATAACTCTGTAAGAGGCATTGGCCCCTTTAGTGCCATTGGATATGAGGTTAATGAATATGAATTATCCAACATGAGGCGAGTTGGAACGGTCAGCGCTGAGTTTCCACAGGAATATATTGACAAGTCAAACATTCAGAAGGGTTCATCCGTGGCACCCATAGGCTTTGCCGGTTTGAAGGTGGAAAATACTTACCTCAACAAAAAAGGCGAGCTTATTATTGTTACCCAAATGAGCCTTTTAATACAGATTTCCCACACCGACCCGGATAAGCGAACCACTACCACATATTACAAGTATTTTAGTGGCAATATGCTATTGATGCGGCTGGATTCCAGCCTAAAGAAAATCAATGACCAGTTTATTGAACGGCGCATAGACAAGGACGTTGATATGCAACCGGTTACTGCATTGATCACTATGTGGAACAATGATAAGTTGTATATGATGTTCAATAATGACCAGAACCCCGACAAGGGATTTGTAAGATATGTATTTGACCAGAACCTTGGAAGCGTAAGTGATAATTCAATTAGTGCCATCGATGAGGGCAAAATTGACCTTGGTACCACCGGATGCTATCCAATTGGTGGCAACAGGTTTGTGATATTTGGAAGACATAGGAAGGACGTAGGCACTGCAACCATTAGTTTTTGATAGTCAGCAGTATAAAGAATCAGGCAACTCTATTCTCACGGACTATTCTTATAGATGGTATTTTTTGTAATTTTGTCCCCTGATTTATAATCCGCAAGTATGTCCAAACAGGTTGAACTGATCATGCCCAAGATGGGTGAAAGTATTGCAGAAGCCACTATCCTTAAATGGCTTAAGAAGGAAGGAGATCCCATTGAAGTGGATGAAGCCGTTCTGGAAATAGCCACCGACAAGGTGGATTCCGAAGTGCCTTCCTCTATCTCAGGGACCTTGACCAAGATCCTTTTTCAGGAAGGCGATGTAGTGGCAGTCGGCAAGGCAATTGCACTGATCTCCACCGAGGCAGCGGGAGCAGCGGAAGTCCCTTACGTTCCCTCCTCCAACGGACAAAGCACTGCGAAAAAAGAAGAACCTGCCCCTGTGATGGCAGCGCCGGTTGCGGCATCTGCCCCTGTGGCACAGCATGCCAAGCCATCCGGAAACAGATTTTACTCCCCGCTTGTACTGAGCATAGCGCGCAGCGAAAACATCCCTATGTCCGAACTGGAGATACTGGATGGCAGCGGCAATGAAGGCAGAGTAACCAAGAAAGATATCCTTGATTACATACAAAAACGCCCAATAGCCGGGACGCAAACCCAGGTGGCAAAACCTGCTGAGGCACCTTCCGCACCAAGGGCAGCGGCACAGACTGCAAGCGCACCAATTCAGGCGCCTGACGTCAACCTGATGCCGGGTGATGAGATTATTGAAATGGACCGCATGCGCAAACTCATAGCCGACCACATGGTGATGAGCAAGCATGTATCGCCGCACGTTACTTCCTTCGTGGAAGCGGACGTTACCAACCTTGTAAAATGGCGTGAGAAGAACAAGACTTCCTTTGAAAAGAAGGAAGGCGAAAAGATCACCTACACTCCTATTTTCATTGAAGCAGTGGTACGTGCCATCAAGGATTATCCAATGATAAATATATCCGTATCCAACGGACAGATCATTAAAAGAAGAAATATCAATATAGGCATGGCGGCAGCCCTGCCAAGCGGGAACCTCATAGTTCCTGTAATTAAAAATGCAGATACCAAAAATCTATTGGGTCTTACCAAGGAAGTAAACAGCCTTGCCAACAAGGCACGCAGCAATTCCCTCAAGCCGGATGATATACAGGGTGGCACTTTTACGCTTACCAATGTGGGCACTTTCGGAAACTTGATGGGGACTCCTATTATCAATCAGCCTCAGGTAGCTATACTTGCAGTAGGTAGCATCAAGAAGAAACCTGTTGTTATGGAAACCGAATATGGTGACATTATAGCAATACGCCACATGATGTTCCTCTCACTCTCCTACGATCATCGGGTTGTGGATGGTATGCTGGGCGGATCCTTCCTCCGAAGGGTAGCTGATTATATGGAGCAGTTTGATCCAAACAGAGAAATCTAGGATTTACAATTTTAGAAGTACTATTTACGATTTGAAATTGCAGAGCAATTTGCTACTTCATTACGCTTGCTGCTTTTACTCAAAGTGGAATAAAATTTCCATTTAATCTATCCCGTTTTCTCAACGAAATTCTAATTTGTGTACAACAATGATAGTGCAATTCGGGTAAAATTACCCAAAAAGCGGCATTACGTTCTTATCCATTAGATAGTTACTTTTAATGCTAACTAGTTGCATATTAATAATTTAAAATAAATTCAAATTATTAAACCAATATGAAAAATATCCATCTAAACATCTAAATTTGCTGTTTCAACACATAACACACTTACTTAGTTGATAAAACGTACTATCCGTTACCACGTCATTCCATTGGCAGGTAACATGATCTATCCTCAAAAACTGCGC
>CAILMK010000557.1 GCA_903835275.1 uncultured bacterium
ATCTAGTATCACATTCAATAGCCCCATCGGCGGCAACGTACCCCTCGGAGCTTTCACGATCGCACTCGCTACCAACGTCACCGCGAACTCCTGCAAGTGCGTCCGAGGTTTGTGAAGGATTGAAACTTGCCTTAAACTATAAAAATATAACGATACACCTTGGTGGAAATGATCATCTTTCCCGCTATGAAATGGGCGAAATTATTTGCAAGGAATTTGGTTACGATAAAAAATTATTGATACCCGCTTTGCAAAAAGATACAAAGATGATAGCACAGCGTCCTATTGATGTTTCTTTAAATAACGATCGGGCGAAAGAGTTTGGCTGGAAACCCAATTCTTTCAGAGGAGAAATTAAGAAAATTGCCACGGGTTTGCTCATGCTTTTGCTTACATTTTTTACAGCATCGGCGCAAAATGATTATAGTAAAACACCACATACACTTTTATGGAAAGTGGAAGGCAAGGGAATGAAAAAACCGAGCTATGTATATGGCACCATGCACACCACCAACGACAAGGCATTCCACCTGATGGATTCGGTGTTGATAGCATTAAAATCATGCTCTACATTCTCACTCGAAGTGAATGGTGATTCACTGGATCCTTCTGCTTTTTTATCGGAAATGTTATTGCCGGCAAATCAATCACTGAAGACCTTGTATTCGGCAAAAGACTATGATACGATCAGTAAAAACTTTAAGGCAGCTACAGGTTATCCAATGGCTTTGTTTGATAAAATACGCCCTATCTATGTATTTGTAACTATGTCGGAAGGTTCTGCAGTGAAGGATAGCGGGCCATTTCTCGATCTGTTTTTATTCAAGTTCGCGAAGCAAAATAAGAAAACCGCTTACGGCCTTGAAAGGGCAGAGGACCAGTTCAAGCTTCTGAGAAATATTCCCCTCGATAAGCAATTGGAAATGCTGAAAGATGGCGCGATGGAATATAAAAAATCCGATGCAGACATGAAGGAAAATTTTGTTTCCTACGAAAATGCGGATTTTGATTCACTGATGAAAGATGAGGAAAGCGATACTACTTTCGGCAAGGATTTTACAAAGGATTTTATCACTACCAGAAATCATAATATGGCAAATGCCGCATCTGCGCTGATGCAAAAGCAATCTATTTTTATTGCCATAGGCGCAGCCCATCTACCCGGCAACGAAGGTGTTTTAAATTTGCTCAGAAATAAAGGGTATAAGGTGTCTCCTGTTTTTTCAAAAAAACGCCTGGATCCAAGGGATGTGAAGAAGCTGGTGAAAACCCCCTAAAGAGGGAAGCACTGCGTGCAATTGTTTTTGTCATTCAGGAGGAAACTTGCCAGTGCAACAGACGAGCCGTTTATAAATGTACTACACCTTACCACGGTTTCAATGTATGCATCTTAGGGTTTATTGTTTTTATTAACTCAATTTTCATCTCCCTGCTCATGTCTTTAATTTCTTTTTCCCTTGCTATCGCCTGTTCTATATTTTGAATGTATTCGTAATAAACCAGGTTATAACAAAAAAACTTACCTGCAAATGTTTCGGGATTTCCTCTATTATCCATGTGTTGTCTTACTCGCACCTGCAAATTATTGGTAACGCCGGTATATAAAACAGTTCTTCCGGGATTGGAGGTAATATAGGTGTAGTAGTTATGATGAAGTTTTGGCATTCGATCTATTTGCTAACTTTATCTGTAGCGCTGGCAAGGTTCCTCCTGAATGACAGAACTTCGTCAGCCCGTTTATCTGAAGTGCTGGCAATCCCTCACTTGCGGGACTTAATAACAGAATTTCGCCAATCAGTTTATCTCTCGCACTGGCAATCCCGCACGTGCGGGACTGAATGACAGAATATGTAATTACGATATCAGCACATCGCCATCCATCTGGACAGGTTTTTCAAGATGCATAAGTTTTAAAATAGTGGGTGCTATGTCTGCAAGTTTTCCATCATGGACATTCCATTTATGATCTTTATCGATGATAATAAACGGCACCGGATTCATGGAGTGCGCGGTATTCGGAGATCCATCAGGGTTGACTTCAAAGTCCGCATTGCCATGGTCAGCAATGATGATGACTGCGTAGTCATGGCTTACGCAGCAGGTCACTAATTTTTCAGCAACTTCATCAATCACTTCAATGGCTTCCACCACTGCACTGAATACTCCCGTATGCCCTACCATATCCGGATTTGCAAAATTCAAAACAACAAGATCAGGAGTAGAGGCATTTATTTCATCCACAGCAGCAGCACATAATTCACGTGCGCTCATAGAAGGTTTCAGGTCATACGTGGCAACTTTCGCAGAAGGAACGAGTATTCTTTTCTCTCCCACAAAAGGAGTTTCCCTGCCACCGGAAAAGAAGAATGTTACGTGCGGATATTTTTC
>CAILMK010000558.1 GCA_903835275.1 uncultured bacterium
GAAATCAATAAAAAGAATTATCGCAATGCCATCAATCACTTTTTAACGGCATTCTCACTGGTGGAAACCGTAGGGGAAAACAGTCTTTTCCCCATGGCAGGCGCCCAATACAAGGCAGGTCTTTGTTATTATGCATTGAAGGAATATGAAAAAGCCATCCGTTATTTTACCCAGGCCATTGATGAACGCCAGGAAGCGGATTATTATTTCTATCGCGGTTCCGCGCATTACCAGTTGAAAAATTATAATGAAGCCCTCGCCGATTACAATGAAACCCTTTTGATGAATCCGCTGATGTCACAGGCACTGTTTAACCGCGGCATCATCAAAAACGTACTGGGCGATAATGCGGGTGCCACTACCGACTGGAAAAAAGCCGCGGCCCAGGGCCATGAAAGGGCAGGGGAGATGGTGAAATAGAAACCGAATATTTTTTTATTATCTTTGAAGAAAATAAACCATGTCTAAGGCTTCATTAATTATTCCCGGGCTGGTAATTACGGCAATCATTTCGCTAACCGCATTTACTTTATTTTCCTGCACTTGTGATAATAAAAAGGAAATGACATGTTCTGCGGGAGTAATCAACTTTTACAATTTCCCAACCGATCCCGGTGATGTGCGTTTCCTTGGATATACTAAAGGGACAAACTATTCCGAAAAGACAGATAGCATGGAAAGGAGTACGTTCGCTGCCAAATCCGGACAAATTCAATATTATTTTTGTGATTATAGTCCTGATATGGCGAAGGACTGGATCATCATTTTCCCCGGTTTGAAAAAGACATTTAAGCTGGATGATATTGTATACCTTGTCAAAGATTGCAGCTATTGTAGCCGTCATTCTTCATATACTGAGCTCCAGTATTATCAAGTGGATGGAAAGCCATTCAACGGGAAAATATTTAACATCTATTATTAATATTTATCCTTTCGGTAATTGAACCTTTTTTAATTGGAAAATTCCTTACTCCTTACCCCCTAATCCTTATTCCTGTTTTTTGTAACTTTGCAGCGTTATGATGACACCAGACCAATTTCGCGAACTCCAGTCCCGCACCGGGGCTTTAAAACAATATCTTTGACATCCCCGGCAGAGAAACAAAGCTGAAGGATATAGAAGAAAAATCATTGGCTCCCGGATTCTGGGATGACCCTAAAGAAGCAGAAAAATTATTACGTCAGGGAAAGAGCCTCAAGGTATGGGCGCAATATTTCTATGCGCTCCAGCAAAAAGTGGATGACCTGAATGTTATCTACGAATTCTACCGGGAAGGCGAGGCTACCGAACAGGAAGTGGATGCCCAGTATGCCATTGCCTTCAAGGCAATGGAGGATCTCGAATTCAAGAACATGCTGAGCAGTGAGGAAGACCAGATGAGTGCTGTGCTGGAAATAAACTCCGGTGCCGGTGGCACCGAAAGCCAGGACTGGGCCTATATGCTCTACCGTATGTACCGTATGTGGGCTGAAAGCAATGGTTACGGACTTACTGAGATAGATTACCAGGAAGGCGATGGCGCAGGTATCAAGTCTGCCACGCTGGAAGTGGATGGTGAATTTGCCTACGGCTACCTGAAAGCTGAAATAGGTGTGCACAGGCTGGTGCGTATCTCTCCATTTGATTCCAATGCGCGCAGGCATACTTCCTTCGCATCTGTATTTACATATCCTTTGATCGATGATTCCATTGAGATTGAGGTAAACCTCGCCGATGTGCGCTGGGATACTTTCCGTTCCGGTGGGGCAGGCGGACAAAATGTAAATAAGGTGGAAACAGCAGTGCGCCTGCACCACGCGCCCTCAGGCATTATCATCGAGTGCCAGCAGGAGCGTTCACAATTGATGAATAAGGAAAAGGCATTGAAACTTTTGAAATCCAAACTCTACGAAATGGAACTCCAAAAGCAGAATGATGCACGTGATAAAACAGAAGCATCCAAGAAAAAAATTGAGTGGGGATCCCAGATACGGAATTACGTTTTACATCCATATAAGCTTGTAAAGGACCTGCGTACCGGCGTTGAAACCTCCGATGCGCAAGGCGTTCTGGACGGAAACCTGAATGAATTTATGAAAGCATATTTGATGCAGAGCGCAAACCATTAATTTGATTTCGGATTTCGGATTTTCCCTGTCTGCCGACAGGCAGGGATTTCGGATTTCCGCAATGCGGAACAACATATTCAAAAACATTTAGCAAATGAAAAAGAATACATCATCAACATTCAAAACCACATTATTATTGGCAGGAAAAACTGCTACGGGTTTCGAAATTCCTGCGGAAATCGTAGAGAGCTTTGGCGCAGGGAAAAAGCCACCTGTTAAAGTTACCATTAACGGAAAATATACTTACAGAAATACAGTGGCAGTTTATGGTGGTGTATTTTTACTTGGCGTAAGTGCAGAACACCGTGCAGGAGCGAGTGTGAATGCCGGAGATAAAATACAGGTAAGTTTAGAGTTAGATACTGAACCACGCATCGTGGAAGTTCCTGAAGATTTCCAAAAAGCGCTGGATAAAAATCCTGCTGCAAAGAAGAATTTTGAAGCCTTATCTTATAGTCATAAATCACAACACGTTCTTGCAATTAAAGATGCTAAAACAGAAGAAACGCGGTTAAGAAGAATTGGCAAAGCCATTGAAATGCTTGAGTCCGGTAAAAAATAACTATTATAATTATTTGATTTTCAAATACATATAATTGTAAATATTCTTTTCGTCGAAAAAAGGGTACCCTTGAACGAACAAAAAAGGGCATAGGGTCATTCCTGACTTAACTTTGTTCTGCTTGATGGTATAGTGTGTTTGTACCAATACACTAATTTTTAATCATTTAGCAA
>CAILMK010000559.1 GCA_903835275.1 uncultured bacterium
ATGGTTACAACCATTCATTGAAATTGAATACAGATACGATGAAACTCACGCAGAATTTTGGCAACCTCAGTTTATTCGGTGGCTTCGAGCATGCCATGGCAGATACAGGCCAGTTGAAATATAAAATCGGGGCAACGTTTTATAATTTCCATGATAATTTCAATGTCAATGAAAATGACTTGACGCTTTCCGGAAGGGCCATTGAACCTTTCCATAGCAACAGTGTGATCTTTGATGCAGGATTTGATTACATGAACTATAAACTGCTAAAGGATTACAACAGGAACATTGTTAAAATTGATGTAAATTACAAATTTGAACTGGACGGTTTACGGGGATTCGCAGGTTTTAAAACTGCCACCGAATCAGATTCCGGAAGCAGTACCTTCCATTTTTATCCCAACCTGTATGTAGAAGGAGATTTGAGTGATAAAGTCCTGGTAGGATTTATGGGGGTAACCGGCGGCTTGCAGAAAAACACCTTTAAATCTTTTGCCGGTGAAAACCCATTTGTGGAATCAGCGCTGGATTTGCGCAACACCAATAATAAATTAAAAGTATTCGGCGGAATAAAAGGCGGAATTGGGTCCACCGGATTTTACCTTGTTTCGCTTTCATACGAACTATACAACAACATGTATTTCTACGTGAATGATTCCGTTGATACCAAGCGCTTCGTAACCTGGTATGATAATAATACTAAGCTTTTGAATATTCATGCTGAAGGTGGTTTGCTATTAACCAGCAAACTGACATTGGACGGATCCTTCAATTATTACTCTTATACACTGGGAAATCCGCTCTTGACAAAGCCATTCCAGAAACCGGGCATGGAACTCAGCGTAGGTGGAACCTATAAAATTGAAAACAAGATCATCCTTGGAGCAGATATTTATGCATTGGATAAACGCTACGCACTAAATGTGACTGACAAGGCCGCCATTACCAATCTTGATCCGGTATTTGATGTAAACCTGAATGGCACTTACCGCCATTCCAATACCCTTGCATTTTTTATAGAACTGAATAATATCCTCAACCAGCAATATTCCATTTGGAATAATTACCCCGTCCGCGGAATCATGGCAATGGGAGGAGTAAAGATAAATTTTTGGTAAAGTAAGTTGAAATTGTTTAATGCCGCCGGAAAGCCTTTGCATTGCAGAGGCTTTTCTTTTTAACCTCACTTCCTGACGCCAATTTCATTAAGTTAAGAAGGGAATGAATTGCCACGGCATTTATGCCGTGGATAACGGCATAAAAACTCCGGGCTTTAGCCCAATTTAGAGCGCAAATATGGGCTAAAGCCTGAAAAATTCACAGTCCATCAACCCACGCCTTGAAAGGCGTGGCAATTCATACTAAGAAATTCCTTTACTTAATGACATTGTCTATCCCCCCTCTCCTTTAAGAGAAGAGAGTAACTCAGAACATTTCCATTATTCAAAACTTTCCGGACATATTCTCCGTTATTATTTTTGATTATCTTTGTGAGTGGCATAAAACTTGAGGTATTTATTAATATGAAACGGGTTAAGTTAATATGTTTGCTGTTATGTTCCCTGGGCACTTCCGCCTTCGGACAGAGCAAACCAATATTGTTGCCCTATTATATTGAGAATGGCGATACGATTCCTATTTATACCCTTCGCGATGCCATAGTTTCCTGGAACCTGGATGATGATACCCGTAAACGCCAGAAATACTGGGCGCGCCTGAAACGTGACGTGGCAACAGTTATGCCCTATGCGAAGATATGCTCCATCAGGATGGAAGACCTTAATCGGCAGATGGACGCGATGGGGTCCAAACGGGATAAAAACAAGTATCTGAAGGCGGAGGAAAAGAAGCTAAAAGAGGAATTTGAAGCCAAGCTTAAAAACCTTGATGTGGATCAGGGCAAAATACTAATCAAGCTTATCGACCGGGAAACAGGACATTCCTCCTATTCTCTTATAAAAGAATACAAAAGCGGATTCTCCGCGTTCCTTTGGAACGGCATGGCAAAAATTTGCGGCATGTCCCTCAAAGACCGATACGATCCTGTCGACAAGGATTCCCATATAGAGTGGGTAGTCAAATCATTGGGATACAATTAATTTACGATTTTAGATTTAGTGATTTACGATTGAAAATGCGGAATTTTTAAAATCTTCAAGATTTGGAAAATTTAAACCCGCTATTCCATTTCACTTATTTTTGAGCATCTTCCCCCTAAAGGGGACTTTCCGTTTCTGCAAACAGAGTGAGCGAAGCTCCTCCTCCCCTGTTCTTAGGGGAGGTGCCCGAAGAGCGGAGGGGTTAGGCAACAAAAAAAACGCCGTAACTTTCGTTACAGCGTTTCAAATATCTTTATAGTAAAGGAATTACTCAGCAGATTTCTCTTCAACTTCAGCCGGAATTACTTGACCGTTAGGCCCTACCGTTGGACGTGCATATGATGTACGAGCCGTAGTTTTAAGCTTACGATTCCTTTTCAATACTTTTACAAGACTGTTCATTTCGCGTGTGGACTTGCTGCCTTTTCCCATGATTTCTATTAATTAAGGCTGCAAAGGTAGGGAAAATTTCAGATTTACGATTTTAGATTTTAGATTTTTTTTGACCTCACCCTAAATCTGGCGCTCTTTCAAGTCTTCAGACTTGGAAGCTCCTGGTTTGTGGTCTTCAGACCACAGCTAATGGAATGAATTGGGTCAAATTTATTTTCTATATTTGCACCTACAATTTACAATTATGGCTGAAGAAAGAATCATAGCATATAGGGAAGCGCTTCGTGAAGCAATGAACGAGGAAATGCGTAACGATCCGAATATTTTCCTGATGGGCGAAGAAGTTGCCGAATACAATGGCGCTTACAAGGTTAGCCAGGGAATGCTCGATGAATTTGGCGCTAAACGCGTGATTGACACTCCTATTGCTGAACTTGGATTTGCAGGTATTGGTGTGGGTGCCGCTATGAATGGCCTCCGCCCTATCATTGAGTTCATGACCTTCAATTTTGCTCTTCTTGCCATAGACCAGGTAGTGAATTCCGCTGCCAAGATGCTTGAAATGTCCGGTGGACAGATAAGCTGCCCGATTGTTTTCCGCGGACCATCCGGTTCTGCCGGACAACTGGGCGCACAGCACTCACAAATGTTTGAGAACTGGTACGCCAATATTCCGGGACTAAAAGTGATCTCCCCTTCCAATCCTTATGATGCAAAGGGCTTGCTGAAAGCGGCCATCCGTGATAATGATCCGGTGGTATTCATGGAATCCGAAGTAATGTACGGCGACAAGGGAAATGTTCCCGAAGGTGAATATATCATTGAAATCGGCAAGGCTGACATCAAACGTGCAGGAACTGATGTGACCATCGTTTCTTTCAATAAAATGATGAAAGTTGCCCTTGGTGCTGCCGAAGAACTAGCCAAGGAAGGCATTAATGCAGAAGTAATCGATCTTCGTACCATCCGTCCGCTTGATTTCCCGATGATTGTTGAATCCGTTAAGAAAACAAACAGGCTCGTAATTGTAGAAGAAAGTTGGCCTTTCGGTTCTATCTCTTCAGAAATTACTTTCCAGGTGCAAAAACACGCATTCGATTATCTTGATGCTCCTATAAAACGCGTTACCGGAAAAGATGTTAATCTTGGCTACGCTCCTACTTTGGTGGAAGCTTACCTACCTACTATCGCCGATACCATCAAGGCGGTGAAGAGCGCGATGTATGTGAGCTAGAAGCACGTCATCTATACTGATTCATTTTCTTCCTCTAGTCCGATTTGACTATATGACATTTCATCTTTGAAGTCACTAGTGCCTTTTTCAAAATAAAACGTCATTATTTTTAATCTGGTTTCCAACGATTTTGCTTGATGCGCTCCTTGTTGATTTAGTCTATCAAATTGCAATAAAGTTGTGTTCGGATTTTCTTTTCGTCCAATTTTCCTGTTAACCGCCCTTGCTTGATCAAAATTTAAAAGGAATTCTTTGAATTTTCTATGTGATATCTTTGGATTACGTTTCAAAAAAAGATAATACAAGGGTATTATTCCCTTGGATCTCAACATTACATCTTTATCATCAAATATTCTACCTAAATTTTCTAACCTACCCTCGACTAAGGATAGCAAATTTTCAGCTCCAGATTTTAAACTTCTTTTTTCTGTAGCAGAAGAAGTTTTTTTAGGTTTGTATTTCCTAACTAAGCTATCCAAATTTTTCTTTGTAAAACCTTCTAAAGATTCATATTCGTCGATTAGACATAGTTTAGAAACTAAATCTTGATGTTCCATTCTTTTGTTTCCAAATTTTGCCTTTTTCTTAAAAAAATCAGACGTACTAACTAAACGAGTTATACCTTCTATTAAATATCCACCAATTGAATTACGTTTTTCAGCATTATTGACAGCGACCCCTTCATTTAATCGTAAAAACATTTCCTCAATTCTATCGAATTCATCGGTTGTAACATGAATTATATCTAATTTAAAGTTGTCAATTTTGCTCTTAAAATCGAAATAGCCTTTTTTTTGAGCTAAATCAGAATATTTAATATTATTTAGCTTCAAATCTGGAAAATCAAGCCATTTAACTGTTTCATCTAATTCAAATCCATCTTCAATAAATTCAACAATAGTATTTAATCTTTGCTTGCCATCAATTATTGCGTATTTTCTATCCGTTTTGTTAAGTGGATTATCATTTGAAATTATATAATGAAAATAAAATTTGGGGATATCATATCCATTAAT
>CAILMK010000560.1 GCA_903835275.1 uncultured bacterium
ACCCAAGGTGAGGCACAAAAAAAGAGCCGGATTACTCCGGCTCTTTCTCTATTCAATAAAAAATTTCTTACATCGGGTTTTTCTGGAAGTTGATCATCCACATGATGCCATACTTATCTGAGCACATACCGAAATAAGCACCCCAGAATGAATCCATCATGGGCATGGTTACTACACCTCCCGCCGAAAGGCCATTGAAGATTTTGTCTGCCTCTGCCTGGCTTTCCGCCATGATGGATATTCCAAAATTTGTTCCCTTTACACCTGCACCCATGGAAGTAGCGCGATCACTACCCATAAGCATGGTATTACCAATGGGAAGGGCAATGTGAAGAATACGCTTGTTCTCTTCAGCATTATGCTGGCCGCCTCCTGCTTCTGCAGGTACATCGCCGAAACGCATGATGGTGGCGAACTCACCACCGAAAACTGATTTGTAAAAATTGAAAACTTCTTCGGCATTGCC
The DNA here is from genome assembly GCA_903835275.1 of uncultured bacterium. Classification (GTDB taxonomy): domain Bacteria; phylum Bacteroidota; class Bacteroidia; order CAILMK01; family CAILMK01; genus CAILMK01. Next base: position 467 of record CAILMK010000560.1, read on the forward strand.
ATCGAAGTTTAAGTACGGATTAACTGCTGCCATAGTATTGTTGCTATTAAAATTATTTCGTTTCCAAAGTGGTTTTCAAATTATCCAGCCCCTCCTGCAATTGCTTTCCAAGAACGCCGTCCATATTTACGAAAAGCAGCATTACATTCATAGGGTAAGACATCCTGCCGCTAAAGCCCCATTTTACTTTTGTCTGCTTATCACCCACAGCTTCTGTACTGAAAAAAGCATTTGCCTTGCTATCCATCGGTTTGTAAAAATGAAGTGCCATTTCCATGCGGTCACCATCTTTTACAGAAGTAATTTGTTGTTCTCCTTTTCCAACTTCCCTGACTTCGCTATCCCATTTTGATACAAAGCCGACGGTACCGTCAGTTCCGCTTGTTTCCATTTTTGCATTTGGATCTTTCTTTTGCCATACGCTAAAATTTTCTGGTTACCAACCATTTTAACATAGTTAAAAACTTCAGCCTTCGGTTTGTTTACGGTTACTTCCCTTTGCACTGAAAAATCATTCCCAACGAATGCAGCTACAATCAGTACCAGTAATACCAGTACTCCAAGGGCAATTAAAATTCTTTTAAGGATTTTCATAATTATTAAAGTTTAGTTTAGAATACGAATTTAAGATATTTTTGAAACTTGTTATTAAAAGCCTCTTCTTAATATTCCATCCAATAAACTTTTACAAAACTACGCAAGTAATAAAGTTTTTAAAATGGTTAAAAACGACACACCAAGGGGCTTAATACGACATATTTTTTTTAACTTTGAGTTATGAAGCATATTTCTATTCTTGTTCCGAGGGGTGCTGCTGCATTAAGCTGTATAGAAGGACCTTATACATTATTTAACAAGGCGAATGAATTCCTTGAAAGCGTCGGGAAGCCGGCACTTTTTGATGTACAATTAGTTGGGATCGATGCGGAAGCCCAGGTATATGACAGGTTTTTCACCGTTTATCCCGATAAAGAATTAGACGATATACAAAGGACCGACCTGATCATCATTCCCGCGGTAAATGGCGAAATGAAAAACGTTATTGAAGCCAATAAAGAATTTTTCCCCTGGATCGTGGATCAATATAATGCCGGTGCGGAAATAGCCAGCCTGTGTGTGGGGGCTTTTCTTCTTGCAGCAACAGGACTGGTGGACGGAAAAAAATGTGCCACACACTGGTTGGCTGCAGATGAATTCAGAAAGATGTTCCCTGCAGTAGACCTGGTTTCTGAAAGAGTAATTTCCGCGGAGCACGGCATCTATTCCAGCGGAGGTGCAAACTCCTATTGGAATTTACTTTTATATTTGATTGAAAAATACACGGATCGTGAAATGGCAATTTTTGCCGCCAAATATTACGCCATAGAAATAGACCGCGCCAATCAGTCAGCATTTATGATCTTCCAGGGCCAGAAAGGACATGAGGATGGACCTGTGAAAAAAGCCCAGGAATTTATTGAAAAGAATTTCTCTGAAAAAACAACAGTGGATCAACTTGCAGATATTTCCGCTTTAGGCAGGAGAAGTTTTGAACGCCGGTTTAAAAAAGCTACTTCCAATACCGTTGCCGAATATGTACAGCGCGTAAAAATAGAAGCCGCCAAAAAACAACTGGAATCAGGCAGGAAAAATGTTAATGAAGTAATGTATGATGTGGGCTATTCCGACATCAAGGCATTCAGAAGTACCTTCAAGAAAATTACCGGAAT
>CAILMK010000561.1 GCA_903835275.1 uncultured bacterium
AAGAAAATTCCCCTTTTTGTACCCGGAGCCGGAGTCGAACCGGCACAGATTGCTCTACTAGTGTTTGAGACTAGCGCGTCTACCGGTTCCGCCATCCGGGCTAGAGCCGCAAAGATAGGAAAAAAACGTAATAGCGTGAATATGTAATGACGTAATAACGGGAAATCGTATTAAAGGAAAGAAAAAACCCTTAATTACTCAATTTTCAATAACTTAATAACTACTTCAGTGATGGCTTGATTTCCTGAAGGATCATTCCTGAGAGATCGGGTAGGGTACCTTTCATAATCTCCTGGGCATTATTGGTGGAACTTTGATAGGTAATGCAGACTACGCCGCCATCCTTGAATTTGCCCTTTGCATCCAGCAGGGTATAATGAACATACATATCACGGGTTGAAATATTGCCATGCATTTCCACGCAATCCTTAAAATGGGTTTCCATTTCAAAATGATCTATGAAAAGAACGTAATTTACTTCGTAACTGCTTACGACTTTCTGATAAGTAGCAGTATCCCTGAATGACACCTTGAAATAACGGTGTTTTTTAAGGTTTGGCTTGGCAGGATTCAGGTATTCGGGTTCGTTTTTCCTACTTCCTATTTTTGTAAAAAAATTTTTATTGGCAGTTTCAGTGCTTTTGCGGTAATAGGCGAGGAGTGGCTTTTCCTCCAGGGAGTAATTGGCAATGGAATACAATACATCCACATCGCTTTTTTTCTTGGAGGTGGAGATTTCTGAAACGGTATCTGAAGGATAATTCCCGTATAGTTTATCGAGCATACTGCCCGCCACACCCATCCGTATATGTTTCACCAGTTCGCCGGGAGTCATATTACTTGCCTGGCAAATGAACTGGTCATTATCATTAAAATACATGGACGTACTAAAAGGAATTACCAATATACCGCCTTTGGATGCCTTATCAATCTTTTCACTATTGGATTTCATGGATAGAAATGCAAGTACTGAAATTGAGAGAACAAGATATTTGAAGGCAATTTTCATGTATTTATCTGAAGATATCGTTGTAAAAGGCAAAGCCCATTAATAATACAAGGAGGGATATTCCCACAATCTGTGCAATTTCCAGGACTTTATAACTTACTGCTTTTCCGCGGAAAAGCTCGATCAGTAAAAAGATCACGTATCCTCCGTCAAGGGCAGGAATAGGAAGGAAGTTAAAAAATGCAAGCATCATGGAAAGCATACCCGTAAGTGCCCAGAATCTTTGCCAGATCCATGTAGGACCATAGAAATTTGCAATTCCGATAAAACTATGAAGTGAGTTAGAAGGCAGGTCACCTGTGATCATTTTCTTTATTGCAAGTACATTCAATACAACGCCGTCAATAGCTTTGGTGGAGCCCATCACAAATGATTTCCCCAGACTATAATATTCTGTGGATTTCTTCAGGTCACTTTCAATTTGGAATCCAATGCGTCCGCTGGTATCAATATCTGCATGCAAAATCATTTCTTTATGATCGGGTCCGCGCGTAATTTTCACGGCCGCATTCTTGCCTTTATTGGCATGAAGTTCAGCCGTCAATTCATCAAAATAATGTACCGGTTTATCATTTATTGCAATGATGTGATCTTCTTTCTGAAGCCCAGCTTTTTCAGCACCTGATTTCGGAGCTATATCACCCACATGAAAAGGAGTGCGTGCACCTGCAAATTCCATTTCCGTGGATATTCTCTTGCCAAAGTTATCCGGCAGTATAATGTCTTTTTCAACGCTATCTCTTCTTATGTGTAGAACCACTCCTTTTTTCAAAAGAAAATCAGGATTTTTTTGTGGGGTAAGGTCATCATCGCGTTTAACTTCCCTGCCATTCACTGAAAGGATCATGTCACCATTTTGAAGCCCTACATCTTTTCCAAGTGCATTCACCTCTACGCCGTATTTCATGTCTGACGCTGCAATAAATTTTTCACCGTAGTGCCATGAATAGAGTGTGAATATAAGGATACCGAGGATGACATTCATAATTATGCCACCGAGTATTACAATAAGTCTTTGCCAAACGGGTTTGGAGCGGAATTCCCATGGTTCAGCTGGTTTGCTGATGAATTCCTTATCCATGCTTTCGTCAATCATTCCTGCAATCTTTACATAACCGCCTAAAGGAAGCCATCCGATGCCATATTCTGTTTCACCACGCTTAAAGCTGAATAACTTTACTCCACCGGCATCGAAAAAAAGAAAAAACTTTTCCACTTTGATCCCGAAGGCCCGTGCCGCCATGAAGTGACCGAGTTCGTGAATGATAACTAAAATAGACAACCCTGAAATAAGTTGTCCTGCTTTGATTAATATGTCCATTTTTTAAATTTCTATGATGTTGTTAACGGATTTTCCTTTTGGTAAAATCCATAAGTTTTTTAAATATTATTTTCCTATGAGTTCTTTTGTATAAATCCTGGTATCGTAATCGGTAGCTATGTAATCATCCAGTGAAGGTTCTTTGACAAAGCTGATTATTTCCATACTTTTTTCAATCACTTCCGGAATATTAAGGAAGTTGATCTTCTCATGCAAAAATGCTTCAACGGCAATTTCGTTTGCAGCGTTCATTATGCAGGGAAGGTTACCGCCTTTTTTCATGGCTTCAAATGCAAGGCCAATATTCCTGAATGTTTTTGTATCGGGTTGTTCAAAGGTAAGGTTCGGATAATCCATAAATGAAAAGCGTGGAAAATTACTTTTCAGCCTTTTGGGAAATCCCAGTGCGTATTGAATGGGAAGACGCATATCAGGCAAGCCGAGTTGCGCTTTTATGGACCCGTCGGCAAACTGTACCAGTGAATGAACAATGCTTTGAGGGTGTATTACGATTTCAATTTGTTCCGGTTCCAAACCAAATAACCACTTGGCTTCAATCACCTCGAGGCCCTTATTCATCATGGTAGCGGAATCGATGGTTACTTTCTGACCCATTGTCCAGTTGGGATGTTTGAGGGCATCGGATTTCTTTACTTTTTCAAGTGAGCTCAGATTATATCCCCTGAAAGGGCCGCCGGATGCTGTCAGGATTATTTTTTCCACCGGATTGTGGTTTTCACCAACAAGACATTGGAATATGGCAGAATGCTCAGAATCCACAGGAATAATCGCGGAACGGTATTTAACCGCCAGTGAACTGATGAGTTCCCCCGCAACAACCAACGTTTCTTTATTGGCGAGCGCAATGACCTTTCCAGCTTCTATGGCTTTGATGGTGGATCGCAATCCTGCAAACCCTACCATGGCGGTAAGAACTACATCTACATCATCGGATTGGACGATCTGGTCTATGGATTCGCTTCCTGCAAAAACCTTGATGGGTTGGTCGGCAAGAGCTTCTTTTACCTGAAGGTAAAAGTTCTCATTGGATATTACTACGGAGTTTGGCTGAAATTTGATGGCTTGCGCGATCAAAAGTTCATAGCTATTGTTGGCAGTAAGTACAGATACCTCGAAATGCTCCGGATGCTGGTCAATTACTTCCAGTGCCTGCCTGCCGATGGATCCGGTAGAACCCAGTATTGCTATGCGCCTTTTTTTTCCTTCCTGCATGATTTGGTACCTGTATGCAAATATCCTGCAAAACTACTAAGAATTAAGCTAATTATGGTTTAAACTGATGGCTAAGTATTTACGGGTAAACAAAAAGCGGGGAGCAATTTGCTCCCCGCAGTATTGAATATAGATATTTTTCCTGTTACTGCTTCACGAAGGTTTTTACTGCAAAATCCTTGTCGGTTGAATATTGAAGAAGGTACATACCTGATTTCAAGGTTGAAACATCACATTTTATCTGGTTGGCGGCGGTATAGTGTGTTTCTGAGATCACCTGTCCGTTCATATTCAAAACCCTGACTGTTGCAGCCTTTGGATCAGGAGCGTTTATTTGAATGATGAGAACATCATTTGCAGGGTTTGGATACATTCTGATATCGGAAGTGATGGAAACTGCCTTTTCAATGCCGGCAGCCGCACTGTAAACATATGTGTCTTTAAAATTAAAGGCAGTTCCTGCAATCGCATCAGCTGTCTGGTTAATCAGGGTTAACAGAAAACCGTCAACGTCATAATTATTAACATTTGATGTTACATCATTTGTTTGCCACTTGGTTCCTGTTGAAATCTGGCTGGAATCAGTATGAAAGCTTTTATCAGGGTAATATGAATATCCATGACGGGTAGAGTCAAGAATACCTCCGCTATAGGTAGTAACTACACTGGAACTTACGAGTGAATCCGGAGTATAAACAGTACTTCGGGAGCCGGAATAACCCAACAATCCCGTACTCCGGTCAACTTGAAATTGATCGAAATATTTTACATAGGGACCCCCAGTGGAAAGAATACCACTTTGCGTACCGAAAGCCACCAGATCAGTCAGGTTTTTGATTGGGCTATTGTAATAATATTGCCAGTTTATATTCGCAAAACTATCTATTATCCCACTATCAACGGCAGACATAATTGTAGCGATGACAGGTTGTGACTTTGGATTCAGAACATAAGTTTCAATCTGAGCTTTTACCCATGAGGATGTTGATCCATGGTAGTTTGACAAAACCATCCCGGTAATCTGATGTGATGCGTTATACAAAGTGTCATATTTTGAACCTGAATAGCTTTTCCAGCCACTGCTCGCTGAGGCGGAGTCATAATAATAGCCAATCATATCTCCATTTGAATTGGTTACCTTGGTACTCCGGTATTTTGTCAGGTAGCCGCCGGAGTAATTCAAGTTGACAATCTTAACTACCTCGTTTTTAGCATCCACGTAATAGCTATCAATATCTGTTGTTATCCATTTCCCATTAGTAAATGTTTGGTTGATGGATACTAATGGCATCCAAAAAAAAGCATAATTAACCCGGCTGTTGTTTAGATAATTTCCGCTTGGCACGAAATTTTTTGAAGTAGTGCGCATGGAATCATTAGCGGTTGAATAGTTTTCAGAAAACATGCTTATGGGTTTTCCTGTATAGTCCCACTTAATGAAAACATTCAGAACGGTATCCTTATAAGAGTTTTTACTGTTTACGGAGTTCTGCTCGTAAAACTGGCTTAAGACCTTGTTGGTCTTATCCATGGCATTTGCCTTGAATGACTGGTGCAAAAGTGGTTGCATCCTTTTCAAAAA
>CAILMK010000562.1 GCA_903835275.1 uncultured bacterium
GGAAAAGAAAAAGTAGTTTCTGTAATCATTGATTTTGCAAATATTGAATTGCAAAGCTACATAATTTGCAGAATACAGAATTAAGGAGCAAGAATCAAGAATGATTTATTGGGGAGCATAAAAAAATCGAAGATTTTTAAATTTCCCTGTCTGCTGAAAGTCCCGACCGTTCGGGATTCTTAGGAGGGGTGCCCTTCAGGGAGGGGTGGTTTTAATCCGCAATCCGATTGAGGGTATAAAACCCCTCGCTTTGGAAACGCTTGATTTTCTTTTCAATTTTGCAAATATTATCTGTAGCACTGGCAAGGTCCCTACTGGATGACAGTTCGGTTGTTGCGTCAGCAATAATTCGCATTTGACTCCGCCGCCGCGGACGAAATTCGCATTTTTTCAAATCCGCAATCTGTAATCATTTTCATTCTATCTGCTTGAATTTCTCATACGCAGTAACAATATCCTTTACCAGCCTGTGGCGGATCACATCGCGGATGCTTAATTCTACGATTCCAATTCCGGGGATTTCCTTTAAAATATGGATGGCATTCAGTAAGCCGGATTGATTTTTCTTGGGAAGGTCTATCTGGGTAAGGTCACCGGTGATAATGAATTTCGCATTCGGACCCATACGCGTGAGGAACATTTTCAGCTGCGTATTCGTGGCATTTTGCGCTTCGTCCAGGATCACAAAGGCATGGTTGAGGGTTCGTCCGCGCATGAAGGCGAGCGGTGCTACTTCTATCGTCCTGTTTTCCATGTATTGCCTCAGTTTTTCAGAGGGGATCATATCATCCAGCGCATCATAAATAGGACGCAGGTACGGGTCAATTTTTTCTTTTAAATCACCGGGTAAAAATCCAAGGTTTTCCCCTGCTTCTACTGCAGGGCGGGTGATAATAATACGCTTTACTTCCTTTCGTTTCAGGGCGCGCACCGCAATGGCAACGGCAGTATAGGTTTTCCCTGTACCGGCGGGACCAATGGCGAATACCATGTCGTTTTTATTGGCAATATCTACAAGTTCATGTTGGCCTGGAGTTTTAGCACGGATAATAACGCCGTCATTTCCCATGACAAGAAAGCCGTCGTCCTTTCCTTCTTCCTCGGAAGGCGGAGCCGTTCCGCCAAGGATATCCACGAGCCTGTCCTCCGGTAAATTAGAGTACCGCAGTATGTGGCTGACCATGATTTTTAACTTGTCAGTAAGGGCTTGTGCCTCATGCTCCTCACCTTTAATGATGATCTCGTTGCCGCGGGCAATCACTTTGAGTTTTGGAAAAGCTTGTTGTATGATTTTCAGGTTCTGGTTATTGATACCTAGAACCTCGATGGGATGGACATCGTCCAACTTGATTTTAAATTCGTTCATTCGTATAGGTTGGTCAGTTGCAAATATAGCAGATTCATGATATTATAGATTAAACGAAAAAAATTTGTTTAAAGTTTAATTTGGGGAGCGGTAATTGTCTGAAGCAGAATTAATCCTCAACCCTTTTCGGTGAATACCTTATGCGTAAATATTTCCAAATTTTATCTGTAGCACTGGCAAGGTCCCTCCTGGATGACAGCTAGGCTATGTCGCGTCAGCAATCAATCCGCAATTTTTTGTCCCTTGTCCCTCTCTAATGTTAATAAATCATTGCGTGGATTGCGTTTTATATTCCGTGCATATTTCCTCTCCCTCATAGCTTAATCCCTAATTTTGTATCTTAGCGATGTCTATAATTACACTTACCACGGACCTTGGTATGAAGGATCCATACGTTCCATCAGTGAAGGGCTATATTTTGAAGCGCCTTCCGGGGGCAAGTATTGTAGACATCAGCCATGATATTCCGGCATTTAATATTGCAGAAGCTTCCTATATCATCAGGAACTGCTATCGGGAATTTCCTTCGGATACCATCCACCTGATCAGCATAGATTCCAATTACGATCCTGTCAGGTTTATAGGCGTAAAAACAGCCGATGGTGTGTTTTTTGCCCATGATAACGGGATTATTTCTTTAATCCTTGAAGGAGAAAATCCGGATGCGATTATTTGCCTCGCTCACAAAAATGAGGATGCTGTTTTTCCGATGAAAAAGATCCTTGCGGAAGCTGCAGTGAAACTTGCAGGCGGCGCATCCTTTGAAAGCCTCGGCGAAAAAATGGATTCCTATTCGCAGCTTGCCAATTTCCTTCCTATGCAGGAGGATAATACCCTGAGGGGAACCGTCATCCATATCGATGTATTCGGCAATGCAGTTACCAATATTCCGCGTTCTCTGTTTGAAAAGTTTGGAAAGCAAAGGAAACCAACTGTTTATGTAACTCCACGGGATCGGGTTACCCGAATAAATGCTGATTATTCCGTTAAAAGGGATGATGCAGGTACTATTCTTTGCCTGTTTAATAGCAATGATCTTTTGGAAGTCGCCATACATAAAGGCAGAGCCAGTAACCTTCTGGGAATGAGGCTTGGAACAGTTATTACTGTTGAATTTGAATAGGTTTTTAATAAAACTTTTCCTTCCCTGTATTTGAAAATAACAAATTCTTCTTAACTTTGTAATGAAAAGGGGACGCCGTCCCCTTTTTTTAATGAAATGAAAAACGAGATTGAGAAGGTTCTCGCTGAAGAGACAGCGGGCTCTCCACTGTTCATCGTGGAGGTGGAGCTAACAGGCAATCATATAGATGTTTATATGGATGCTGACGGTGGCGTAAACCTTGAAGATTGCGCGCTAATGAACCGAAAACTCCATAATTTAATGGAGGAAAAAGGTGTTGACATGGGTGCTTACCTGGTGGATGTTTCCTCACCCGGTATAGACAGGCCTCTTCAAAACCTGAGAGAGTATAAAAAAAGCGTAGGAAGGAAACTTGAACTGACCAACACGCAGGATAAAACATTGACAGGCCTGCTGGTATATGTGGACGAAAACGGAATTGTGCTCAAAATTGGAAGCGGGCACAAGGTAAAAAACGAGAGTATTAATTTTAACCAGATAACAGAAGCTAAAGTAACAATTTAATTTTTCAGCAATGAACAGCTTAGATATTATTGATTCCTTTGCAGATTTTAAGGAATTCAAGAACATAGACAGGGTAACCATGATGAGGGTATTGGAAGAAGTATTCCGTACCATGTTGCGTAAGAAATATATTACCGATGATAATTTTGACATTATCATCAACCCTGAGAAAGGCGACCTTGAAATATGGCGTAACCGTGAGATCGTGGCAGATGGCGCAGTGGAAGATGAAAACAGCCAGATTGCCTATAGCGATGCCATCAAGATAGAACCTGATTTCGAAATAGGTGAGGAACTTTCCGAGGAAGTAACCATTCTTTCTTTTGGAAGAAGGGCGGTACAGGCAGCAAAGCAAAACCTCTTTACCCGTATACTGGAACTTGAAAAAGAAGATGTACTTCAGAAATATAAGGACCGTGACGGCGAAATCATCACAGGAGAAGTTTACCAGATATGGAAAAAGGAAATTCTCGTATTGGATGATGAAGGCAATGAACTGATCCTTCCTAAGAATGAGCAGATACCTTCCGATTTTTATAAGAAAGGAGATTCCATCAGGGCGGTAATCACAAAGGTTGAATATAAGAATAACAATCCTGTGATCATGATCTCCCGTACATCACCGGTATTCCTTGAGCGTCTTTTTGAACTGGAAGTACCTGAAATTGCTGATGGTATCATCAGCATTAAGAATATAGTACGCGAACCGGGTGAAAGGGCGAAGGTAGCCGTGGAATCCTATGATGACCGTATTGATCCTGTAGGAGCATGTGTAGGTATGAAGGGTTCCCGTATTCACGGCATTGTACGCGAGTTGAGGAATGAAAATATTGACGTTATTAATTTTACCAGCAATAAGGTTTTGTACATCACCCGCGCATTGAGTCCTGCAAAAATAGGATCCATTACACTGGATGAAAATGACAAGCGCGCCTCTGTATTTTTAAAGCCTGACCAGGTTTCACTTGCCATTGGTAAGGGCGGCTTGAATATCAAGCTTGCTGCAAGGCTAACAGGTTATGAAATTGATGTATTCCGCGAAAGCGATGAAGAGGAATACGATATAGACCTGGAAGAATTTGCAGATGAAATTGATAGCTGGATTATTGACGAACTCAAGGGCATTGGTTGCGATACCGCCAAGAGCGTTTTGGAACTAAGTTCTGAAGAACTTGTTCGTCGTACGGAGCTGGAAGAAGAAACCGTGAAGGAAATCATGTCTATACTGAAGGCAGAATTTGAAAATTAATCCTCCTGCATTAAAATTTTAAAGGGCAGGGAGGAATAAAATAAACTAAATGACAGAATCAAGTGGTCCAAAGAGATTGAATAAAGTTGCTGCTGAATTTAACAACAGCGTACAGACAATCGTGGAATTTTTGCATAGTAAAGGCTTTGAAATTGATAACATGCCTA
>CAILMK010000563.1 GCA_903835275.1 uncultured bacterium
GGTTATCTTGAATATTACTTGTCAGAACACGAGAAAATTGTCAGGTCCCTAATAGCTCATGGCGCTAATGTAAGAGCAAAGTCGATAGGAGGGACAGTACTGGAGGTGATGGCCGGTGATTATAATCCGACTCTGGTCAAATTATTGGTTAATAAAGGCGCAAGCTATTCGAAATCTGAATATCGTAATATTTTATCAATTGCTTTGGAATTAAATGATCTGGATCTGGCGAGTTTTTTAATTGATTTTGAAAGAAAAAATCATCCGAGCTCAAGAATGTTCGCCGTTCAGTTTCCTGCAGCTCTGAAAAATGGCAGCTTTGAAATAATAAAAAAGTTTCTAGAGAATGGCGCGGATCCCAATATGAATCTTTCTGAATTCGGCTATTCGCACTTTAAGGCATTAGATCTTTTTGATGAATATTCTGCAATTGGACAGTTTTTGGTAAGCTATGGTGCGAAACATGGAACAGGCCCTCCCTAATAAAAATTTTATTCTTCCCAAAGGGTTTTAAATTCCCATCTTTTTCTTCCGAATCTCATACTTAGTTTGCTAACTTTGCGAGGAATTAAATTTCAGCATGAATAACGGATATATTTTCATACTCATACAGTTAGTCGTTGCCAGCGGTTTCGTGGTATCGGCATTGGTGGCCACGCACCTACTAGGGCCTAAGCGCAAATCCAAGGATAAACTCGAGAATTTCGAGTGCGGCATCGAATCAGAAGGCAATGCCCGTGTGCCTTTCAATGTCAAGTACTTCATGACCGCCATCCTTTTCGTACTGTTCGATGTGGAAGTGATCTTCATGTATCCATGGGCGGTGTACTACAAGGAGTATCTGCATACGGTTGGTATACAGGCTTTCTATTCCATGCTGATTTTCCTCGCACTTTTCCTGCTGGGTTTTGTTTATATTGTCAAGAAAGGCGCCCTGAAATGGGAGCGTTAAGATAGGATTTACCTGAAGGGGGAATTAAAGTCCCCTTTAGGGGATTTAGGGGTCAACAAAATAGAAAATTAACAAAATGTCAGATCAAAATACTAACGAAATACTGGAAGGACTAAGCGGGCCGGGTTATCATGTAACCTCCCTGGATAAAGCCATTGGATATGCACGTTCGCATTCCCTGTGGCCTTTGCCCTTCGCTACTTCCTGCTGTGGAATTGAATTCATGGCAACCATGGGTTCCACCTACGATATGGCAAGGTTCGGTTCCGAGCGTCTGAGTTTTTCTCCGAGGCAGTCCGACCTGCTGATGGTCATGGGTACCATTGCCAAGAAAATGGGTCCGATCCTGAAACACGTTTACGAGCAAATGGCAGAACCTAAATGGGTAATGTCCGTAGGTGCCTGTGCATGTAGCGGCGGGATATTTGATACTTATAGCGTTTTGCAGGGAATTGACAAGATCATCCCTGTTGATGTATATGTTCCGGGTTGCCCTCCGCGCCCAGAAATGATCCTTGAAGGATTGATGAAGATACAGGACATGGTGCGCACCGAACCGGTAGGAAGAAGAAATACTCCTGAGTACAAACAACTCATGGCGAGCTACGGGATAGAATAAA
>CAILMK010000564.1 GCA_903835275.1 uncultured bacterium
TTGCCCTATCTCATAACTTAGATTTTCAAATAAGTTAAACTATTACTGTCCGTACTCATAATTTTAGAGTGAAGCGAGGGAAAATTAAATTTAAAAACCCTACCCCGCCGTATTATACTGCAAAGGTAAGGTTAAATATTTTAAAACGGCAAAGCAAAAAGTGAAAAAAGTTTTATGTGCATTGATATCGTGATGTTATCTTTAGCCTCATGGCTAAGGATTTTATAGTCTGTAGCATCCGGCTACAAAAGCCCGGAGGCTTTTAGCTAAAGCATCCGTAGCGTGGACGCTACGGATAGCTCATGGCACTGCGCCGTTATTGTTAATGAACGCAGATTCCCTCAACCCACAATTCCTTTGCTTCAGGAGACTCTGTTGGAACGGTTTTATTTTTTATCTTCGCATTCTACATTTTAATTTTAACCCTAAAATCTTAAAAAAATGAGTGCACATATAGATAATGTACCCAAGTGGGTACGGATTGCAGTAGGTGTCCTGGCATTAGTAAATATAGCCTACGGGATCATGTGCTACCTTGATGTGAATTTGCTTTTTCATTATGCGAAAGCTATTAACATCTCAAATCCGGCTATAATAAACGCGAGTCATGAATTCGCCGCAAGAAACCTTGCCATTGGCCTGGCCTTGGGATTTGTAACCGTCATCAAAGGGGCGCCGGAAGCCCTCACCATCCTAACCATTGTACGGGCACTGATCGAAATTCAAACGATCATCCTTACAATAATTCATGGAAGCATAGATGCAATGCTGATCGTGCCTATTGTATTTTTAATTGCGGAAATATTTATAGTTAAAACCCTGGTGGGAGTGATTAAAAAAGAAGAAGCGCTGGAGAATAGTTGAGTAGAAAATAGGTTTACCAGGGCATACTTATCCATCTCCAATAGTTTTAGCCCATGAATTCATTCATGGGAAGATAGAGTCATATACTAAACCAAACCATTTTAACGGTTTTATTTTTGCATGGTGCTTGATTGTCCGAAAACCGTTAAAACGTTTTTTGCAGATTCGCCACATAGTGTCCCACGAATGAATTCGTGGGCTAAAACTGCCCTATCCGGGCGTCGGATTCCAAGTTATGGGCAATAAATTTATTTGTAAGAAATATTAGATAAATCGTATCAACCGTTTATTTTTGTATCATGTCACATTCATTAACAAAGATCTGGATACACGGTATATTTGCCACGCATAACCGCGAACCATTGATCATTGAATCCATCGAAAAATCTATTCATAACAAAATCAGAAATATTATCATCAATGATTTAAAATGCCCGTTGAGAATAATTAATGGAATGCCCGACCACATCCACATTCTATTTCTCATGAATTCAGGTATTACCATCGAAGATGTATTTAAAAGAATCAAAGGGAGCTCTTCTCACTGGATAAATCATGGTGATTTAATAAACTCGAAATTTGCATGGCAAACTGGGTATGGAGCTTTTTCAGTCAGTGAATCACAATTGGATATTGTCGAGCAATATATCAGGAATCAAAAGGAGCATCATAAAAACTATAGTTCCCAAAATGAATATGAAGGATTTCTTAAAAACCATGGAATTTTGCCCAAAACAATTGAAATTGTTTTATAATTTTAGCCCAAGTCCGCCACGGCAGATATTCATAGAAAGATAGTATCCTATAATGACTGCAATTACCTCAGATATTTTCCAAATCGTTTCAACGGTTTTGCAGTTTTAGCCCATGAATTCATTCATGGGAATAGAATGGCATATATTTTACCAACTGTTTTAACGGTTTGATTTTGCATAACACGAATTTGTAGGGAAACCGTTAAACGGTTTTTGCAGATTCGTCCTACAGCATCCCACGAATGAATTCGTGGGCTAAAACTATCCGTGCTCGCCAAAGTTTGAAGAATAAAAAAAGTAGCCAACTTTTAGAAAGTTGGCTACTTTAATAGACTTATTAAATGAGTATCTTATTTATTCCCCTCTCTAAGCTTGCTGTTCTTAATGCCGTAGGCAAAATAGATCACAAGACCGATAACCATCCATACACCCAGACGAACCCAGTTAGGCCATCCAAGTCCATAGATCATAAGAAGGCAAACACCGATGCCAAGGATAGGAACCAATGGCACCAAAGGCGTCTTGAATTTCCTTGGCAATTCCGGTTGTTTTACACGCATTACCCAAACTCCTGCACATACAAGAATGAAGGCGAAGAGAGTACCTATACTGGTCATATCACCCACTATATCTCCGGGAACAAATGCTGCAAATATTCCAACGAATCCAAGGAAAAGAATATTGGATTTGTACGGTGTATGAAACTTAGGATGTACATCAGAGAACATCTTTGGTACAAGTCCATCGCGGCTCATGGAAAAAAACACACGTGACTGCCCCATCAACATAACAAGAATTACAGAAGAAAATCCTGCAAGAATGGCAACGGTAACGCATTTTGCCAGCCATTCATAACCCGGCATGTAATGCTGTATAGCAAATACCACAGAGGCCTCCTTGCCCTGGGTTCGGAAGTCCTCCACACTAGCGAGCCCAGTCAATACATAGGAAAATAAAATATATAATACTGTACAAATAGCCAGTGAACCAAGGATACCAATTGGCATATCCTTCTGCGGATTTTTGGATTCCTGCGCTGCAGTGGAAACAGCATCAAATCCGATAAACGCGAAGAATACCACCCCTGCTGCACCAAATATTCCAAGCCATCCACCGTAATTATGGGACACGTGCTGTGCATCTACATATTCCTGTGCTGCAGGAATAAATGGTGTGTGATTTACAGGATTCATATAAGACCATCCCAGTGCAATCACAAGTATTACAATAGCCACCTTGGTTATTACAATCAGTCCGTTTACAAAAGAAGACTCCTTCATTCCTCGTATCAATAAAAGTGTCAGCGCAAAAATGATGAACAGGGCAGGAATATTTATTACGCCATGTACTATTGAAACAGCACTTGCAAGATTGGCAGGCAATGAAGATAATTCCTTATCCGTTAAAATTAGAACTCCTTCCTTGGCCTTGGCAATCATATCCGCAGGAAATTGTGTAATTGCATCACCCACTACCCTGTTGATATGCTCGAACGGCGAATGATAAAATTGGTACGGAATTGAAACATGAAAAAACTGGAAAAGGAATTTATTTAAATATTCACTCCAGGCTATTCCCACCGTTGCTGCACCAAGGGCATATTCAAGTACGAGGTCCCAACCTATCAGCCATGCTACAAATTCACCCATCGTTGCATACGAATACGTATAGGCGCTTCCTGCAATCGGAATCATAGAGGCAAACTCTGCATAACACAGACCTGCAAAAGCACAACCTATACCGGCAATGATAAATCCTATGGTTACTGCAGGACCCGCATTATTTGCAGCCGCAGAAGCTGTACGAACAAACAGACCTGCACCAATAATGGCACCGATTCCAAGCGCCATGAGTGACCATTTGCCAAGCGTTCGTTTCAGTTGACTTGACTCAATTTCATTATTGAAATGAGTAATATTTTTCCGTGCGAATAATTTATCTTTCATAGTTTATTTAAAATAAGGAAAGCGGAATTATAATGCTTATTTAAACAGCGGAATTCCCATAATTGCTGCAAGTATAAGGAATAATGCAACAATACCAATCCTGTAATAGCCAAATACTTTAAATCCATGTTTGCTTACATAATTGATAAAGGCAGTTATGGCAAGCAATGCAAAGACAAATGCAACGCTTCCCCCTACCAGTAAAGTCATCCAGTCATCACCACGAATTTCAGCTTTTGTTTTTAACAGGTCATAACCTGTAGCTGCAAACATGGTTGGAACGGCTAGTAAAAATGAAAATTCAGTTGCCTGCCTTCTGCTGAATCCGCTGAATATCCCGCCGAAAATAGTAGCCGCTGCACGGGAAACTCCCGGTATCAGCGATATGCACTGAAACAATCCAATCTTAATGGCATCGAGGTAGGATATATCTTCAAGGTCGCGGTACTTGCCTTCTTTTTTATCTGTCCATTTATCAAATATGATCAACAGGATACCTCCCACTGCCAGTGAAATGCAAATATCAATAGGATTCCCCATCAGTTCCTTCAGCTTTTTGTAAACCAGGAAACCTACTATAAAACATGGCAATACTGCTACCGCAAGTTTCAGGTAAATTCTAAAACTCAGAAGAAACCTTTTGTAATAAGCAACGACTACCGCCATGATGGCACCGAGTTGTATTACGATCTCAAAAGTCTTTACAAATTCATTGTCCTGTATTTTGAGAAGTGTGGAAGTAAGCACCATGTGCCCCGTGGATGATATGGGCAGGAATTCTGTGATACCTTCTATGATACCAA
>CAILMK010000565.1 GCA_903835275.1 uncultured bacterium
CGGATGTGGTTTTCCTTGATATACAAATGCACTCTGAAACAGGGTTTGACCTCTTGGAGCGCCTACCGAGCATTGATTTTGAGATCATCTTTACTACTGCTTATGAGCATTATGCCCTGAAAGCAATAAAGTTTTGCGCGATTGATTATCTCCTGAAGCCTATTGATTCCACAGAATTGCGCCTGGCCATTGACAAGGTAGAAAAAAGAAGGAGCAAGGATAACCTCAGCAAGAATTTTGAAGTGCTTTTGCAAAATATCAAGAGCACCAATACCGAGCATCACCAGATAGCACTTGCCACCAATGACGGGCTTGTGTTTGTTCGTGTCAATAATATCATTTATTGCGAATCGGACGGGCCATACACCACTTTCTACATCAAGAATGCCGATAAAATAATGACCTCTAAAAACCTGAAGGAGTATGAAGATCTTTTGGTGGATCATAATTTCTTTCGTGTACATAAATCCTACCTCATCAATATGGGCGAGATCAAGCGCTATATCCGCGGCGACGGTGGCCAAGTGATCATGTCCAATACAAAAGCATTGGATGTTTCCAAACGCAAGAAGGAAGCATTTTTGAGTCTGCTGTCGAAGCTGTAGAATTGAATTTGGATTTTTTCTTAAAACATATTGTAGAGACGCGATTAATCGCGTCTTTTTTGTTTGTAAAAATCAGCGAGATAAATTTATCTGCGTGATCTGCGAGATCCGCGGGAGATACTAAGCCTCTGTTCCGGATGCCAATAGATACAGCACCGCCATTCTTGTTGCTACTCCATTCTGAACCTGATCCAGAATAATGGAATGTTCACTATCGGCAACATCACTGTCTATTTCCACGCCGCGGTTGATAGGTCCCGGATGCATGATGGTGATAGGAGTGGAGACTTTATTCAGCCTTTCCATCGTTACTCCGTAACTGATATTGTATTCACGAAGGGATGGAAAATAACCGCCCTGCTGCCTTTCCATTTGTATGCGGAGAACATTCGCCACGTCACACCAGGCAAGGGCTTTCTCCACGCTGTATTCCACTTTTACTCCGAGTGAATCTATATGGCGTGGTATCAGTGTTGCCGGACCGCAAACCATAACTTCTGCGCCGAGTTTATTAAGGCAAAATATATTTGATAGCGCGACGCGTGAATGTAGTATATCCCCTATGATGGCAACTTTTAATCCTTTCAGACTTCCATGTTTTTCCCGCATGGAATAGGCATCCAGTAATGCCTGTGTAGGATGTTCATGTGTGCCATCCCCGGCATTTATGATCGTGGCATCTACATGTTCGGAAAGGAAATAAGCAGCACCCGGATGCTGGTGGCGCATCACGATCATATCCACTTTCATGGCGATGAGATTATTTACGGTATCCAGAAGTGTTTCCCCCTTGCTGACGGAAGAACCGGATGAACTGAAATTGATCACGTCAGCAGAAAGTCTTTTTTCTGCAAGTTCGAAGGATAAACGTGTTCTTGTCGAGTTTTCAAAAAATGCATTGGCAATAGTGACATCACGAAGGGAAGGCACTTTTTTCATCGGGCGGTTGATGATCTGTTTGAATTCATCCGCCGTCGTGAAGATAAGTTCAATATCTTCCGTGGTAAGTCCCTTGATTCCTAAAAGATGTTTTACGCTTAGTGCCGACATTTTTTATTTTCTGTGATCAAATTTTATCAATGCTCATCAGCTTTACGCTGTTTACGCCATCAGTTTCCTCCCAGTTTACCTTCACTTTTTGTGAGGCACGGGTATCCACGCTTATTCCGGTATAATTTGGTTCTATGGGCAGTTGGCGGTTATAACGCCTGTCCACAAGTACGAGTAATTCTATCTTTTCAGGCCTGCCATAATCCAACAGAGCGTCCATGCCCGCGCGGATCGTCCTTCCGGTGAAAAGCACATCGTCCACCAGGATGATATTGCGTCCTTCCATCTGGAAAGTCAGGCTTTGGGAAGAGGGAATAAGAGGCCCTTTGTGGCTTTTAAAGTCATCACGGTGGAAGGTGGCATCCAGCTGTCCGTACAGGATCTTGTCCTTGTTCAGGAACTTTAAGAGCCTGTCATGCAATGCCTTGGCAAGATATATCCCCCTGGGTTGTAAGCCAACCAGGGCGGTATTCTCAAAATTCTTATGATTTTCTATTAATTGATAACAAAGACGATCTATCGTAACCTCGAATTTGGCGCCTGAAAGCAAAACGATAGGTGCACTCATGGATGCAAAGATAGTATTTTTACATTTAATGTAAAGCGCAAAATATTATTAGGTGTCACATCTATCATTATTCATAACTTCGCATAAACTTTAAAAAAAATCCGTGTTTTGAGGAATTCCCTAACCCCTTTTCCTACCCGACTTGCATTTTTTCTTGTTCTAGCCAGTTTAGCCATTACCTTGCATTCATGTTCTTCCTGCAGCAGGAATAATAATGAAAAAGAAGACTCAAAAGGAATATTGGTTTCGGGAAGCTATGATTCTACGTGTCTTCTTAACAATCCTTATGATTTGCAGGAACTTGAAGTAACCGCTTCACCTTCTTCTGAACGAAGTATGAATCTTGCAGCAGGGGAGGAAGTGGTGGATTATGATGTTTCACCAGCAGCTCCGATTGCGGCAATACTTATCCGCAAAGGCAGTGAGTATTTCATAAAAATTTGGGAGGCCGGTAAAAACTATGTTGCTGATAGTTTTAAATTACTATCCGGGATGAAAGGGATTTCAATATTATGGCATCCTCAGGCAAGTTCATTGTATCTTACATCTTTTCAGAATTCGAAATATAGTATTTTCAAATATTTAAGGGATGGGAAGGAATGGAAGTCAAAGGAAATTTTTTCCTCGAAGGAAGAGATCATTCATCCTGTTTTCTGTCCCCGCCCATTTATAGTACAGGGATATTCCACAGCAAAGGAATATAAACAGTATTACTCATATCGTTTATTCATGGGAATGGCAAAACCGGATAAATCATTCAGGATAGTTTCAATCACGGAATAAGGGAAGATATTTTATCAGGTGGTAGGACCTGAATCCACTGTAACAATAATGGAAAATACTCCGCGTGGAATGCCAACCGGTAGTAGTATGATCTCAGCCTGGGCATTGCCCATAACCTTTGATGTTGAAGGGAAAAGCATGATATGGAGAGATAAGAACAATCACTATTACGAAGCAAGTTATTTGAGTAGTTACTGGGGAGAGTCCAGACCTCTTGACAAGCATATTTCGGCAGATGGAGTTCTTTATCCTGCTCCCAATGGACTCGGCTATGTTCACTGGAATAAAAATAGAAAGGGGGTGGGAATATATCTCTATATGGATAAAGCCGAGACACGGCAAATGGAGAGATATGAATTTAATTCAGCGCCAAAATTCGTTCCGGATGGCAAAGGCCTGATCGGAATTACTACAACTGAAAATGGAACTTCAAGTGTGAAATTCTTTCCGGTGAACCTCCCGCTACCTGATGTTACAAATGCATGGTTGTATGCTTATGATAGAGAGGCTGAAAATCTGTTTTCCAAAAATTATGGACTTTTTAATGCGACACAATACAGGCAGTTATACGAATTGTATGACTCTGAAAATTATGGCTGCAATGGAGATTATTCCCAGACAGAATCCAGCAGGCCCTACCTGATAACCACTGATATTTTCTGGGAAATTTATGGAGCGGCCTACGAAGGTATTTTTATTGTGAATGAACGCAACAAGGCTATACCTTCTTTCTGGAAATTTGTTGAATCCGCTGATAAATTTTACAAAGGTTCAGGTAAATCTTCACGCTGGATGAATGTAGTAGCTACTTTATCTGCTCTTAAAAATAATGGGCAATCGGACGAAATATCCAGGATCATGCAGGAATCAGGAGAGATGTTTTCTCCAACCCTTGATGACACTTTCGATTACTCAGAGCTAAAACCAAGGGGACATTATACCTCATCGAAGGAAATGCAAACATATTTCAGGGCATTCAAATACCTTACTGCCTGCTATAAAA
>CAILMK010000566.1 GCA_903835275.1 uncultured bacterium
ATAACGCTTGCAAAATTACATCATTTTTATAGAGTTTGTACTGATTTAAAATCTATTGGGATTATTGGGTGGGGCGATAGGAGAAAAACCTCGTGGGTTTCTATTCCGCGTCGTAAAAACCCACGAGGTTTGGTCGGAATTTATCATTGGTCATTCCCTTTTCCTTTAGATTTCACAATTTTGTACCTTTGTAAGACTAATAGTATTCCTTATGCATCTAAACCAGGCTCAATTAGACGAATTAAGAACCAACGGATTCATCATTATCCGCAATGTACTCACTCCTGCTGAGGTGGAACAACTCAGGAAAGTCACCATTGATTTCTTTTCCAACGAAAGCAATCCGATCATTTATATATTTTCCGGTAAAACAAAGTCCAACGCGATGAGTGCCATTCCTGGCCTGCGCTTTTTGCTTAAAAACAAAAATGTTGCACAGATCATGAAGGATGTGGCAGGTCCTGACGTACGTTATGCCCACCACAGCGATGCGCACTTTAATATGCTCAGCGGATGGCACAAGGATAACTACGGCGATGATGACTGGGCAAAAGGTCCCAACGGGGAAACCTATAACGCCTATAAAATGGCCTTTTATTTACAAGACCATAGCAATAATAATTACGGCCTGACCGTCCGCAAGGGTTCGCATATATTGAGGGAACTAAACAAGGGCGAAATTGTAGACCTGCATTCCAAACCCGGCGATGCCGTGGTATTTGATATGCGCATTTCCCACATTGGCAAAGAACCGGATTTCTTTGAAAAAATTATAAAATTCGTCAACCGTAATCCTAAATCACAGGCAAAAATATTTGAACGCTACCGTAAAATGTTCGGCGTACCTGATAAGATCTCTGTATTCTTTGGCTTCGGCGTTCCGAATAAATTCACCCAGGAGCATATTGATAAAACAATAGCCCGCCAGAATAAGCAAAACAAAAGCGAAGGATATTCCATTGATCCGGAGACGGCGAAGAATCTGGAAGAAGCGGGACTGCACTATTAAAGAATTTCGGATTTTCGATTGCGGATTTAGCTCAAAAAAACCTCGTGGGTTTAACATGCGATAGAATAGAAACCCACGAGGTTTGAAATTCAAGTTCCAACAGTGTCTCCTGACGGGTTGGATTGAGTGCAGCAGGAACACTGCGAAATTTGAGCTTCTATGCGCAGAGTCCTCGCCAAACACAAATCCCAAGGCTTCGAGAGACTCTGCCGGGAAATAAAAAAGAACAGAAACTTGTGTCTTTTCAATAGATTTGAATTAAAGATATAAAAATAAGCTGATGACATTAAAATGAAAAAAAATATCTTATCCTCCATATTCTCTTTCATCCTTTCTATTTGCCTTTTTGCACAGACCAACGAAGGTACTTTTACCATGGTAATGAAATATGCTACTAGGTCAGAAAACAATATGAGCGCTGATTATTTTTTAAAGAACGATAAATTGCTCGAGCAAATGAATATGCAAGGCACGAAAATAACTGTAATTGTAGATAGCAAAGAGAAATCATTATATACAATTATGGGCGAGGAGAAAACTGCTTTTCGGACGAGTTTTCCTAATGATTCTATGACCCAAAAAAAATATTCCAAACCTGTATATACAGAAACCGAAGAAAAGAAAGTAATTGAAGGTTATCATTGTCACAAAATAATGGTATGGAGCGCTGAAGGCACTTCAGAAATATGGGTGACCAACGAAGTAGATTTAGATATAAATATGATGGCGATGGCAAAAAGTGTCTCATTTACTATGCCAACAGGGTGGGGGTTTCCTATCCAGGTGAATTTAATAGACAATGGAGAAAAAGTAACCATTACTTACAAAAACATCAAGAAACAAAAAGTAGATCCAAAAATGTTCGATCTTACAAGATACGAGATCATTGAAAGACCCGTAATCAATTTGGACCAGCATTAAACGTTTTTGCATACGCAAAGTCCTCGCCAAACACAAATCCCAA
>CAILMK010000567.1 GCA_903835275.1 uncultured bacterium
GCAATTTCAGCATCCTTGATCTGGGAAATATCATGAACAATTCCGGTAAATATTTTCCTGCCCTCAAGCTGGGTTTCGCTAATGCTTAAAAGAAAAGGGAAGGTTGTTCCGTCCTTACTCAATCCAAGCACCTCGCGCCCAATTCCAATAATTTTTTTAATGCCTGTGGTTTCGTAGTTTTGAAGATATCCGTCATGCGCGGAATGATACGGCTCGGGCATCAGCATCCTGATATTATTACCAATTACTTCTTCAGCCTTATAACCGAATATTTTCGCAGCTGCAGGATTTAATGACTCTACAATCCCCCGATCATTGATGGTAATAATGCCATCAATAACTGTTTCAAAAATGGATCTTAAAAGCGATTCGCTTTCGTGGGACTTTATGTATTTTTCAGGAGCCAAACGCTATTATTTTGATTGACAAAGATAACAAGTTCTGATTGATAATAATCAAACGGTAATTTAACTATTCGTTAAACATTCCGATTTTCCGGTTCAAACGTTCAGCATGCTCGTTCTGATATTCAATAGACCAATAGTCTGTTTTTGAGGCATTTGTCCATGTTGTCCCTGATTGGGTCAGAATAAGTATTACCAGTTCGAATGCATTATAAAATTTATCCCTCAGGTCCTCAATAGTGTGCTGGGGCTTAATAACCACCTTTGTTGTTTTTGCGCGTGCAGGCCTGTATGTTTGCAATTTGCTTTCCGGATAAACCAATTCCCTTTCATCATTTAAACCCTTATAAAACTCAATCTTCAGGTATGGATAATTCAGGTTAAACTCCTCCTGAACTTCCCTGATGCTTTTAGTCCCGTTCGCTGTAATATTCATTTTTGCTCTTTCACCTTTCCTCTTTGATAGTACAAAGATGCCTCTGTTAAATGATTATTAAATTGATATTTCTTAGTCCTAAAGATGATTTATATCAGGAAAGAAGTGAAAAGGGACAAAATTCAGTGATTGAGTCATTTTAGATTTTATCCGAATACCTCACCCCGCTTCGCGCGCCCTCTCCTTTAAGAGAGGGCTGTACATTTTGCGAGTTTTTAACGAAGAACGTTTGTCTCCTGCCCCTTGTCCTCTGTCCCTTACATACCTTGTCCCAATATTCATTCATTTTTGTAATTTTGCGTAATGTTAACGGTAGAAAAAATTGGCGGTACCTGCATGACCGCAATGGGAGATGTCCTTAATAACATCGTTTTTTTTGAAAGAAAAGGCAATGAAGTCTATAACAGAATCTTTGTCGTATCTGCTTTTTCAGGAGTCACAAATATGCTCCTGGAGAATAAAAAGACAGGCGAACCCGGTGTCTATCACCGTTTGGCAAGCCATAAGAATTTTACCGACTCCCTGAAGGATGTTACTGAAAGGTTGCAGGAAATGAATAAGACATACGAGCACCTCGGGCTTGACCTCGAAGCAGCCGATGCCTTCATTGAAAAACGTATTGAGGATGCCCAGAAATACCTCGAGGACCTTGCCAATATCCTTGCCTCCGGTTATGTGAGTGATGAGAGCATATTGCAGGCTGCACGTGAAATACTTGCTTCCATCGGGGAAGCTCATTCCGCATTTAACATGGTGAATATCCTCCAGAGCATGAACGTCAATGCCATCTTTGTGGACTTATGCGGATTCTATGATTACAAACCTTATACCATAGACCAGAGGATCAAACATGCTTTCAAGGATATTGATTTTGAAAAAACAATATGCGTAGCTACAGGATATGCCAAGGGAACGGAAGGAATTATGCGGGAATTTGACCGCGGATATTCCGAAGTAACATTCAGTAAGATTGCCGTTTCCGTGGAAGCAAAGGAAGTAATCATCCATAAGGAATATCATCTTTCCTCTGCCGATCCAAAGCTTGTAGGGATAGAAAATTGTGTTCCGGTTTGTAATACCAATTATGATGTTGCCGACCAGCTTGCTGATGTAGGCATGGAAGCCATACACCCGAAGGCATCCAAGCCTTTGGAAATACATGGCATCAAACTGAGAATTAAAAACACCTTTGACCCTACGCATCCGGGTACCTATATCACCAAGGATTATATTTCCCCGCAGAAAAAAGTGGAGGTAATTACAGGAACTGACAAAGTGGTTATCATAGATATTTTCGACCCCCTGATGGTAGGAGAAGTTGGTTCAGATTTAAAAGTCATGACGGAATTTGCTAACTCAGGAGTCAGTTATGTATTCAAGTCAACCAGCGCCAATAGTATTTCCGTTCTTATCTGGGAAAAGGATTTCGACAAGAAACTCATAAAGCGTTTAAGTTCCGAGTTTGAGAGTGTCAATTATGAAAACGTTGCCATAGTTTGTATGATCGGCTCCAATATGGATCAACCGGGAGTACTGGGCAAGGCAGCTGCGGCATTAGCATCTGAGAACATCAATATCCTCACCGGAGGATTCGCACTCAGGCAGGTAAATATACAGTTTGTCGTTGAAAGGGAGAATTTCAAAAAAGCGATTATTACCCTGAATAAGGCGATGGCTACGCTAGAGTAGTGAACTGTTCGACCACTTCAGGGTCGAGAATTTAATGAATCATTCTTTTCTATAAAGGTATGATGCCTTCGGCATCAATCATATCTGACAAGATTATTATTAATAATAAATCTTGACCCTGAAAGGGTCATACCTTTATAGCGATAGCATTTTCATATGCAATTCATGACCCTGAAGGGGTCAAACAAAAGGAACAAATGATCACCCTCTCTTACTTTCCGATTTACTTACAACTGCTGTCGCAATACTATTACCAAGAACATTCGTAGCAGCCCTGCCCATATCAAGGATAGGATCAATTCCCAGCAATAAAGCCATTCCTGCTTCCGGTAGCTTGAAGGTGGCAAGTGTTCCTGCTATTACTACCAGTGAAGCACGCGGCACTCCTGCTACACCTTTGCTGGTAAGCATCAGGATAAGGAGCATCGTTATCTGGGTTCCTCCGTCCAAATGTATTCCATAGCATTGTGCAATAAAAATGGAGGCAAAAGTCATGTACATCATGGAGCCATCCAGGTTGAATGAATATCCCAGAGGCAAAACAAAACTTGTGATCCTATCCGGACATCCATAACGTTCAAGCTCAATAAGCATTTTAGGGAAAGCAGATTCGCTGCTACTGGTACTGAAAGCCAACAATACCGGATCCTTGATATGCCGTAGCAGTTTGATTACATCTTTGCCTATAAATAAAGAAGCACCGAGAATCAGGATCATCCACAGGATAAGTATACCCAGATAAAATTCCCCTATGAAAATTGAATAGGTCCCCAATATCCCTAGTCCCTGCTTTGCAACTACAGCCGTCATAGCGCAGAATACAGCCAATGGAGCAAGGTTCATAATATAACCTGTCATTTTCAGGATAACATGCCCGGCAGCATCCAGAAATTCCACCACTATCTTTCCTTTTTCTCCGAGAGCAGCAGCGGCAATACCGAACAATGTAGCGAACAAGACAATCTGCAAAATCTCGTTCCTTGCCATGGCATCCATCAGGCTTGTCGGGAAAACGTGATACATAAATTCCCTGAGAGTAAATGCTGTTTTCTGTATTCCACTATCCGCGATTGAATCCGTCAAGGCAAGGTGCATCCCGGCACCCGGCTGGAATAAATTCACCAGTAACATTCCCAGTAAAAGGCTCGTAAGAGATGCGCACAAAAACCAAAGCAATGTCTTCCCTCCTATCCTACCTACCAGTTTCAAATCGCCAAGCTTTGCCACACCTGCTGCGAGCGTACACAATACCAACGGGGCAATGATCATTTTAATGAGGCGAAGGAAAATATCAGAAATCAGTGAGAAAATATCGAGCTTTTTGTTTTTGGCCTCAATGGCTGCACTGCTTAGCTTGGTATTCTCTGTAATTTGCTTTTTTATGTTGATATATTTTTCGGAACTCGTATCCTTTATAGCCGATAAATTTTCCTTTAAACCGGTTCCCAATTGTGCATTTGTAGTGATGATCCTGTTATCCTGACTTAGCCATGTATTATCCAGAATAAATCCACAGGCAATACCCAATGCCAGTGCGAGCATGATAAAGAGAGTAAGTTTTCCTGATGATTTTTTTATCTCTTTTTGCATGATTCCTATAACTGTTCCTTAAGAAGTTTTTCAAAACGTTCCTCTGAATTTTCACCGAGGTGAGTCATTAATGCCTTGCCGTCCCTGTAGAAAATGATCATGGGAAGTTCTATCGCAGTCATGGCTTTTGCCAGCTCCCTGTTATCGTCCACATCAATATGATAAAGCTTTAATTTGTATTTGGCAGCCAGCCTGTCCATGATGGGATTCACTTTCTTGCACGGGCCGCACCAGATAGCTCCGAATATAACTATGATCAGCTTATGGCTGGCCGTAAGTTTTTTATAGTCATCCATACTCATATTCCTGATCATGGCAGTATCACTTCCACCAACGGACTGTCCGAAGGCGGATAGACTAAGAAGCAAGAAGGTCAAAACGAGGCAATATTTCATATTTGAAGGCTTATTTGAACCGCAACGAAATTAGCAAATTAACTGAATAAATATTATTGTATTTTCGTTGAAAGATTTGGCTATGACAACATATATTTCCATGCTTCGCGGTATCAATGTAAGCGGACAGAAAAAGATCCTGATGGCAGACCTGAAAAAGCTCTATGAAAGCCTGGGTTTTAAGGATGTCGTCACTTATATACAGAGCGGTAATGTTCTTTTTAAAGCTTCCGGAAAAACCACGGATGTGCAACTGGGGAAAAAGATCCATGAGGCGATAAAGAAACAATATTCCTTTGAGGTTCCCATTATTATCAGGTCACTGGAGGAAATGCATGCTGTTCAGAAAAACAATCCATACGTGAAGAAAAAAGGTGTCAACCTTGAAAGATTATATATCACTTTTCTATCTGAAGAAGCCTCACCGGAACTGATTGAAAAGATCAA
>CAILMK010000568.1 GCA_903835275.1 uncultured bacterium
TGCAAAGAATAAAACCAAAAATTATTTGGAACGGGATCAGGTATTCTCTTCATCTGTCGCTAAGCAAATAAATGAACCTTCCCGTGAAATACTTTATCCTGAAAAAGATATCTCCGGTAAAAACATAAACGATAGCCAGTTGCAAATGATGTTTGCCATTTGCCATCCCGCCATTTCCATGGAAGCGCAGATCGGATTATCACTGCGTATTCTCTGCGGATTCGGGATAGATGAAATTGCAGATGCTTTGCTGACGAATAAAGAAACGATCAATAAGCGCCTTTTCAGGGCGAGAGAAAAATTGCGCGAGGAAAACGTAAAGATTGAATTCCCCTCGGAAAAGGAAATCAATGAACGATTAGAAGCAGTATTGCGAACCTTGTATTTGCTTTTCAGTGAGGGGTATTACTCTGAAAGCGCGGATTCCGTTTTGCGAAAGGATCTTTGTCTCGAAGCGATGCAATTGGTTTATTTGCTGACAGAAAATGAAAAAACAAATCTTCCGCAGGTCAATGCGCTTCTTGCCCTGATGTGTTTCCATGCATCACGTTTTGAAGCAAGACAAAATGATCATGGGGAAATGATCCTATACCATGACCAGGATGAAAGTTTATGGAATAAAGAACTCATAACAAGGGGAATATTTTTTCTAAATAAAGCCGCCAGTGGAAACAGGATTTCCAAATACCATTTGGAAGCAAATATTGCTTATCAATACACTATTAAGGAAGATACAAAAAAGAAATGGGAATCCATTTTGCAATTCTATAATCAATTATTGATTCTTGAATATTCTCCAATCGCAGCACTAAACAGAACCTACGCTCTCTCAAAGGCTAATGGGAAACCGGAAGCTATTATAGAGGCGGAGAAGCTGAAATTAAACGATAATCATTTTTACTTTACCCTGCTCGGGGAATTATACAAAGGCATAGATAATGCAAAGTCAAAATTGAATTTTGAAAGAGCTCTTACACTTGCAAAAACCAATGCCGACAAAAAAATAATTCAAGTGAATCTGGACAATCTTTAACGTTTTCAGGCAGTTGAATTCCATTCCTGACAAAAATCATATTTTTTCCTGATTTTCATCATTTTTCAGCGGCTTATTTTGCTGCAAATTTGTATCATCAAATAAGTTGATTGTTCATGTAGTTTATTGATAAAGATTTTATGTGAGTGGGTTAACGGCCATGCAGATTTCCTAAAAGGTGCTGCATGGCCTATTTTTTTGCGGCGATAATAATCTAAACTGAACTTTCGTTTATAGGAACATTCTAAGCTTCTTCCCAGATCTAACCCCTAAATCCCCTAAAGGGGACTTTCCCATTATCACTAAATGCACGCAGTGCTTCCCCCTTTAGGGGGTTAGGGGGTAATGGTTCCTGCAAGTGCATAGTTACTTAGTTGATTTTCTCATCCGCCTTTGCATCCATAGCATCAGAAAGACCTTCGCCGATAAGATTGAATGCAGTAACTGTGATAAATATCGCCAATCCCGGAAAAACTGCCAGCCACCATGCCTGCGGAGCTTCTCGTGCAGAAGAAAGAAGTTTGCCCCAGCTCAATGTGTCAATCGGTAATCCAA
>CAILMK010000569.1 GCA_903835275.1 uncultured bacterium
ATTAAATGTGTAAAGAAATTATAACTTTGACGCAAATATAATGTAAAAGTACCAAAAACGCCCCCAAAATACTGTAATTCCTTACAAATGTTGAAATTAATAGAATGTCCCAGGGATGCCATGCAGGGCATACATAGCTTTATACCTACGGAAACCAAGATAAAGTACATAAATTCCCTATTAAAAGTGGGTTTTGATACTATTGACTTTGGCAGTTTTGTATCTCCGAAGGCGATTCCACAGCTAAAAGATACTGCAGAAGTGCTTGAAAAGCTCCATTTAGCGGCTTCAAAAACATCATTATTAGCCATTATTGCTAATGTTCGTGGGGCTCAAGATGCCGCTTCCCATGAACAAATCAGATATTTAGGCTATCCTTTCTCTATTTCGGAGACCTTTCAGCAACGAAATACCAATCGCGGAATCAACGAAGCTTTTGAAGACGTAAAGCAAATTCAGGACATTTGTTTAAACAAGAATAAGGAACTGGTTATTTATATCTCCATGGGCTTTGGGAACCCTTATGGCGATCCATGGAATGCTGAAATTGCAATGGAATGGGTGGAAAAGTTGAGTAAATATGGTATCAAAATATTCAGTCTTTCCGATACCGTTGGAGCAGCAAAACTCGAAGATATTTCGTCCATTTTTAGTAAATTGATCCCCTCCTATACGGAACTGGAATTTGGCGCGCATTTTCACTCCACTTCGGATGAGCAATTGAAAAAAATTGATGCGGCCTACACTAGTGGATGCCGCAGATACGATTCTGCATTGCTTGGATTCGGCGGTTGCCCAATGGCGGAAGATGAACTCGTCGGAAATACTGCCACTGAAATCATGTTGCCCTTCCTTGAAAATAAAGGCGAAAATTTATCGTTAAATAAAGAGGCTTTGCATGAAGCAATGATGATTGCGAATGAGTTGTTTGCGGAATATGTCTGAATCACGGATTGAATCGGATTAAAAGATTACACGGGTTTTTATTTGAATGAAAAAACTATTCTTCATATTATTTTTTGTTTTGCTTTATTTGAGTACATTTTCTCAAAATAAAGCACGAACAGATACCTCAATATTTGATGTAAATTGTGCGAAACCGGGGCAGAAAATACCGCAAAATTGTCCGATTTCTTATGACTTTGATTGTCGGGGATTACAAATTGATTGCAGACCATGTTTAGATTCCCTGGTTAAATTATTCAAAGAGCATAAAGGCTGGAAAGTCGAAATTGCATCACACACCGACTGCCGTTCCAGTTTATCTTACAACGACACTCTTTCACAAAAAAGAGCGGATACTTTAGCATCTTACTTTTTCAAAAAAGGGATTCCCAAAAAACAAATAATAGCGAAAGGTTATGGCGAAAGAAAACTTCGGAATAATTGCAAGTGTGAAGATGGAAAAGGCCCCGGAATGGATTGCACCGAAGCAGAGCATCAGATTAATCGAAGAACAGAATTTGTTATTTTAGAAAATACGGAGAAGTGTAAATGAAGGTGCTGTGATTAAAGCTGGCAACTTTCTCTACTGTCATTCAGTAGGAACCTTGCCCGTATTACAGAAGGACAAGGAAAAAGTAACGAGGCAAGATTGGTGATAACTTCAAGTATTTTCTTTTGCAATTACATCAATTACGCGGGCAAGTTTCCTGCTGAATGACAAGCATATTTTTTGAGCTAATCCCATCATCCATTCATCTAACATCCGCCGCGGCGGACCGATTAAAACTCATTATTCTGCTTAATGAAATTCATCCGGATGCCGATGTTGATATAATTCGTTTTATCGTAAGTAACTCTTTTATCTTTCTCCAATCGGTTCATATAGGTTAAGTCAAGAAAAAGATTGTGACGGATCATATAGCTGACTTGCGCTTCGGCAATGGTAGTAGTTACCAAATCGCCCTGAAGCATTGTATTTCCATAAGTATGATCGGCAGCAGCCCATGTATAAGGAATTAAAATATCACTACCCAGGTCTTGTCCGTTGAGTGCATGTCCCTGGCGAATATAAAAATATTTCAAATGTATATCCAGTGGTCCGAAAATATTAATACGTAAAATGTTTATCAACTCTTCTGAATTAGGGCCAATGGGTGATCCAAGTGATTGACGGAACTGCGTAAAGTTTTTTCCTGATGTATCGGATGTATACGTGAATGGACGAATATAATTAAACTCTGCCTGCCAGTCAACATTTGGTAAACCCAATACATCAATATATTTGAATCCGAATTGCAGGGCATATTTATTCCCCCACCAGTTTTTTCCATCCACTAATTCGTGCACTTTTAATTCATCAAAAAGGGTTTGCTGGTAAATTTTCAAATGCCTGCAAATAAGGAAATCATTATTCATTGCTATAAGTTCATTGTCCGGACTACCCAATGCATTTTCAGCGGACCTGTAAAAAATGATTGGATTAAGATATTCCAATTCATACCCTCTTCCATTACCCAGGTTGTCATGGAAAATAATGTCCTCCGTCACTGAAATATTCCACCACCTTGCTGCATCATAACTGAGTGTATGGATCGCTGCATACTTGCGCGGATATGGTTTGACGCCGGTCGGAGTGAAATCCGTCATCTGAGCAAAAATATTCTGGTAGTTAAATCTCCATATCTGTGTATTTATTTTCAG
>CAILMK010000570.1 GCA_903835275.1 uncultured bacterium
ATTATTCCCACATTGTTGTAATCATTGACGCCTTTTCCAGATGGGTAGAATTATACGCCGTAAAATCAACTGAAGCGATTGAAGGAGCAAAAGCTTTACTTCATACAATTGGAAGATTTGGAATCCCGTCATTTTTAAATGCATTTTGGGGTAATTTATTGGAAAAATGTTTAATATGGAAATAGCTTTAGAAAAGTATCTTATAAGTTATTTGCGTCAAATATACTCTTCATTTGTACCTTTGCCCACTCAAAACTAAATAAATGCTGAATTTAAAGGATATACTCACGATCACAGGGAAGCCGGGACTGTATAAGATTGTTGCACAAACTGCTAAAGGCGTTATTGTTGAAACAATTGATGAAAAAAGAACTAAAATACCGGTACAGAATAATTACCAGGTAGCCATGCTGGAGGAAATCACCATCTTCACCAATGGTGAGGAAGACCTTCAACTCAAGAAAGTGTTTGAAAATATTGAAAAGAAGGATGGCGAAACTTCCTCTGTAAATGCAAAGGACGATTCTGCGGCTATAAAAGCCTATTTTCTTGAGGTAGCTCCCGACCACGATACTGAAAGGGTATATGTTTCTGATATGAAAAAAATACTCAAGTGGTACGATATACTTTCAGCTAATTGCAGGGAAGCAGATGTCCCTGAAGCAGCTGAGGCTGAAAAGGAAAATACCGAAGTCTGATACAATTTAAGTTTTGATGTATTATCTTGCAACATCAAAACTGCAAAAAAATACTCTATGTTTGAACTGGAACGTCCCCAGATAAGTAAAATTTCAAGGCTGTACCTGCCGGAAAATTTTAGTTTAACAGATTGGGAAAGTATAAAACCCTTCTATGAGGATCTGAAAAACAGGCCTCTCAATTCCACAGAAGATCTGATCCAGTGGCTTGCCAACTGGAGCGAGCTTGAATCCTTTTTAAGTGAGGATTCGGCGTGGCGTTACATCAATTTCACGCGGAATACCGAAGATGAGGAGATCAGGAATAAATATCTTTTCTTCATAAATGAGGTAAAGCCTTTCATGCTTCCGTATGATTTTGAGCTAAATAACAAGCTGATAGCCTGCCCTTTCCTGGTAAACCTAAAGGATGAAGCGTACGCTATTTATATACGTTCAGTGAAAAACGAAGTGGAAATGTACCGTGAGGAAAATATTCCGCTTTACACCAAATCAGAAGAAGAGGCGCAGAAATATGCGGATATAGTGTCCCAAATGACCATTCATTATGAAGGTCAGGAATATACTTTGGCGCAAGCAGCCAAATTCATGAAAGATCCCGACCGTGCCGTTAGAAAGGAAGTGTACGAAAAGATCAATGAAAGGCGTGAGCAGGACAGGGAAGCCCTCGATTCGCTTTTTGACGGTCTTGTGAAGATCAGGCATCAAATAGCCTTGAATGCAGGCTTTGAAAATTACAGGGATTATAAATTTAAGGCACTTGGCAGGTTTGATTATACCCAGCAGGATGTTTATAATTTCCACGAAAGTGTAAAACTTGAAATTGTTCCGATAGTCAATAGCATTATTGCCAATAGAAAATCAGAATTGGGCGTTGATGTATTCATGCCTTATGATGCGGATGCAGAAACTACAGGTAAACCTGCCCTCAAACCTTACGAAAGCAGCAAGGAACTGGTAGATAAAACCATCCAGTGTTTTGAGAAAATGCATCCTATTTTGGGAGATTATATCAGGATCATGGATGAGATGGGGTACCTTGACCTTGAATCACGTAAAGGAAAGGCACCGGGCGGATATAATTATCCTTTGGATGAAATTGGAATTCCATTTATTTTCATGAATTCATCGGGTAAATTCCGTGACCTGGTAACGATGCTTCATGAAGGCGGACATGCCATTCATTCCTTCCTTACGAGGGATTTGAAACTAAACGCGTTCAAGCATACACCTTCTGAAGTG
Organism: uncultured bacterium; assembly: GCA_903835275.1. Lineage (GTDB taxonomy): Bacteria > Bacteroidota > Bacteroidia > CAILMK01 > CAILMK01 > CAILMK01. The sequence continues at coordinate 1,941 of CAILMK010000570.1, forward strand.
GCAGAATTGGCTTCCATGAGCATGGAGCTTATTTCTATGGATGCCTGGGATGTGTTTTTTAAGAGTGAAGATGACCTGAAGCGTGCGAAGAGGGAACAACTTGAAGGCATTATTGAAATCCTTCCCTGGATTGCTTCCGTAGATAAATTCCAGAACTGGATTTACACGAATCCTGAACATACGCATGAAGAACGTACTGCCGAATGGGTAAATATTTACAGTGAATTCCATACGGATATTACGGACTGGAGTGAATACGAGCAATACAAGTCTATAGCCTGGCAAAAACAACTACACATATTCGAGGTGCC
>CAILMK010000571.1 GCA_903835275.1 uncultured bacterium
ATGCCGTTACCAGCGCCACCCCCTCAAGATGGTACGTCTACCAATTTCGCCACCTGGGCATTTTTGGAGGTGCAAAGGTAAGTATATTTCATAAATTAAGAAATCAGGGGTGTGATTTTGAGCCCCCCAATTACTTAATTACCTAATTTTCAAATTACTACTCACCTAGAATCTTGAATAATTCACTCAATTTCGGCGTCAGGATGATTTCTGTACGGCGGTTCTTCGCGCGCCCTTCGGAAGTGCTGTTATCCATCAGCGGCTGGGTATCTCCCCTACCAGCGGAAACGATGCGTGAACCGTCAATTTTGCCATCCACTGTGAGGATACGTGCCACTTCAGTTGCACGCAGCACACTCAGGTCAAGGTTATCCTTTATTACGCCGCCATTGCTTTTATAAGGCACATTATCGGTATGCCCTTCCACCATGACGTTTACATCTGATTTCTGGTTCAGTACCTGCGCCAGTTTCAACAAGGCATCCTTGCCATTGGTGTTTATAGTATATTTCCCGGATTGAAAAAGAAGCTTATCCTCCATGGAAACATATACTTTCCCATTTTTAACAGTAACTGTCAATCCCTGATCCTTGAATCCAACCAGTGCATCGGAAATAGTTGCCTTAAGTGCCTTCACAACAGAATCCTTCTGGTTGAGGACCTGCTCCAGTTCATGCACTTTCTTTTGGCGTGCCACAAGGTCTGCCTGCATGGCATTGAGCTTTGTTTTCAGATCCTGCATATCCGCATCCTTCTGGCGGAGATTCTGGGTGCGTTGCTCCAGATCGGCCTCACGCTCTTTTAATTGTTTTTGTGCATCCACCAGTTCCGAACTCAATTCCTGGGAACGGAGATTATTTTGTGATTCCAGTTCCTTAACCTTTCCAAGCAACTTTTCGTAAGCATCGTTCACCTGTTTGTACAGGGAATTCAGTTTGCGGTTGCTGGTTCCCATCATGGATGAATCCTGGTTCAGTTCCCCGATGGCCGCAGCCTGCAAACGCATGGTACGATGTGCTTCATCCAGTGAATCCTGGAGTTCATTAGATCGTTTATTGCAATTTGCATTTTGCTTGTGCAAATCATCGTAATCTTTTTTCAGGTCGGTGAATTTGCGTTGCGATACACAGGAAGTGATACCGATCGCAGCAATGAAGAATAAAATATATTTTATGCGCATAGAATAAATTTAAGCAAATGTAATGCTATAACGCTTGAACCCTATGCAAAAGATATTTTTAGAGGAGGGCTATTTTTGCAGTATTTGCACTATAGATATCCACTCCACTCTATAATTCAGACAGAAAGCTATTCGTAAAATACAACCGGAATGAGTAATCAGTTGTTTTTAGCTCCCTGCTGGATCCAGATGTAGACCGTTTGAAGGTCATTTTCGCTGAGATAATTATTGGGGGGCATGGCTTGAACAAGTCCCCTACCCGAAATAGATTTGTAAATAGTGCTTCCTACTGCATTTCCCGGAATTATTCCTGCCTGGGTTATCTCATCATAATTCGTAAGAGGAAACACTTCTGAATACGCATCAGAACCGTGACATCCCGGCTGTGTACAATTACCAATAAATATGGGAAGTATTTCCTTTGAAAAACTTACCGCAGGAAGTTCCGGCATCGTGGACTGATGCGTACAGGAACCAAGCATGACAATAGAACAAAGCATGGCTATGCCGAAGACTATGTTTCTCATTTTCTCAAGAATTATTAGTTGTTTTTAGACCCGCTGCTTACCCAGTTCTCTATGATCTTAAGTTTGCAATCACTGATCTTTGTTGTTACGTTTTGCGGCATATAATTAAGGGAAGATGCTGAAGTATGTTCAATGGAATTAACGAGCTTTCCATTTAGAGCAACCACTTCGGCACCCTGATATGTATCAAGTATAACATTTCCCAGATTCGTGCTGGTGGAATGGCAATTATTACACAATGAAGCGAAAATCGGCATTACTGATTTGTTAAATGAAACATTTGCTGAATCGCAGGGAGAAGTTAATTTTTGATAAGCCGTGAGTTCGTCATACTTATCATAGTAACACGAATTTACAGTAAATCCTAAAACAATAATTACACCTGCTAAAATTATCTTTTTCATAGTTAGTTATTCTTTGCACCTTGTTGAATCCAAATATAAATGTTTTGAAGGTCGCCTTCATTCATTACGCCACTTGGTGGCATCCGGCTGGTAAAAATTCCCCGATTGGACATTACCTGGTATATTCTACTGGAAGTAGCATTGTATGCCTGCACTTTCCCATAGGACATAATATAGGAATAATTGTCCAGAGGCTTCCGCTTGTTTCCACTATGACAACCGGGCTGGTCACAATTACCGATGAAAACCGGTAATACATCCTTGGAGAAACTTACCGTAGGAGTTAG
>CAILMK010000572.1 GCA_903835275.1 uncultured bacterium
AAAATTTTCGCAGAAAATTAAGCGGGCTGGGCGGTGTGAACGGCGCCGCCGGAAGGCTTGCGGCGCCTTGATTTTTTTGTTTCTTTTTGTATCAAGACAAAAAGAAAGAGGGAATATTTATATTTAAAATAAACATCACAATTCCCATATTTGCACATCATCACATTAGCACATCAATCCTACGCCTTTTTCAAAAACTCAGTTTTCAGCACCAGCATCACTTTATCTACCTTGCCTTCAATTTCGGTAGGAATATCTGTCAGGCGGATATTTTTTATTACCTGACCGCGTTTGATATCGGTGGGATGGCCTTTTACCTTGAGTCCCTTGATAACGGTTACTGAATCGCCTTCATTAAGAAGGGTGCCATTGCTGTCTCTAACTTCCATACTTGTATTTATAAGGAAGCAAATTTAGGCAAATCAAGTTTGAAAGGGCGGAGAAACTGTGATTATCAAAACACTTCCCCCAGATTAAAGAAAAAACCTTGTGAATTTCCTTTGCCCCAGGCGTAATCTATGGAGAAATTGACATTGGAATATTTATTGGCTTTTAGACGCAAGCCTACTCCACCCGCAGGATAAACGGTCTCGAATTTATTGGAAGGATATTCGGGCACACTTTCAACATTTGCAAAAACGGCGGCACCCAGCAAATCACTTGGCATAAAATGCATGCGGTATTCCGTTTCAAAATACACTAGGTCATTTCCACGGAGTCGACCTTGTATATAACCCCTGCCCATATTGGCGTAGGTATCCCATCCGGTGCTGGGCATATCCAGGTAAGGCACTTTGCCGTTAAATGTAAGCCAGGTATAATTCCAGAACGCAAGTGTATTATTGGAAGAAGCCGTGAAATGAACATATTTGCGCAGGTCAATCAGTATTGTCTGGTAATTATTATCGCTGCCCAGCGCGTGCAGGTTGTATCCGTAAATAATATTTGCATAATATCCCGGAAGGGGATTATTTGAATTTCTGCGCGTATCATAAAGTAAATTCAATGTAGGTCCGGCAGAAACAGCCCTGGTACCGATATGATATTTGGTAAAATCAGAAGATTCCGGTTCCGGATCAATATCCCTGACATTCCAATGATAATCCAGTGAATACCCTCCTCCCACTAAAAAATCCGGAGCTACTTTTGCAAGTGCTGTCTGGTGAATTTTCACATAGGAATAATCAAGTGCATCCGCATTGGAAAGTGATGAATATCCGCCAAGTCCGTAGGTGTAGGAAGGGTATTTGTAATACCTCCAGTCCCCCTGGAAATCTATTTTATTTCCTTTCGTCCATATATTGGAAATCACCGGCAGGAAAAACTGGTGATCAAGAGTGAGGTTTCCATCCATTATAATCGTGGAAATATTAGCGTTCGGTCCTTTATCAGTATAAAAAGAAATATTAATAGGGCAGGCTATGGCAAAACCTGTTTGCAAGGCATATCCAAATCCAGGAAAAATAATCATAAAAGGCCTATGCGATGCAAGACGTATGCTATCCTTATTGATGGATGCTTTTTTAATTCCGAATACAAAATTTATCGCGTCAAAAAGATCTTTTTGAGCGGGCGTGGGATGGACTGTTTTTACAGTATCTCCTTTCAGAAGAAGATCATTTTGTCCCCATGCGGAAAACGGCAACATAAATATGCATGCAAGAAAAACTACAATAACATATCTATGAATGTTGCAGCGCATGAATTGGATTATTGCCTTTCCCCAATAAAATTTTAGAGTACAATTCCGGGTAGCTGATCAGAATGGAATTTAATATCTCCCTGTTATTAATT
>CAILMK010000573.1 GCA_903835275.1 uncultured bacterium
ATCCTGATTAATATCTTCAGCGCGTAATTCGTAATTCGTAATTCGTAATTTTTCCCAAGCTTGTTCCCTCGTTTCAGCTACTGTGAAAGTTCCATCGGGAGCATACCATGCAGGAATCCTTTGTCCCCACCATAACTGACGGGATATGCACCAGTCATGGATGTTTTCCATCCAGTGGCGATACAGGTTTTTATATTTAGCAGGGTGAAATTCTATTTCGTTACTTTCCACAGCCTGCAGCGCAGGAGTAGCAAGTTCTTTCATTTTCAAAAACCACTGGTTGGATAGGCGAGGTTCGATAACAACATCGGTACGTTCAGAGTAACCAACATTGTTTTTGATGTCGTCTATCTTAATGATGAATCCTTTTTCTTCCAGTTCGGCAACAATTTGTTTCCTTACTGCAAAGCGATCCTTGCCAACGTAAAGTTGTGCGGCTTCGCTCAGGGTTCCATCCGGATTGAAGATATCTATGCTCTGCAGATTGTGTTTCTTGCCGAGTTCATAATCATTCTTATCGTGAGCAGGAGTCACTTTTAGTGCACCCGTACCGAATTCCTTGTCAACATACTCATCGGCAATAATTATCACCTCACGATTGATGAGGGGAACAATTACTTTCTTGCCTACAAGTTTACTATAGCGCTCATCTTCCGGATGTACGCAAATGGCAGTATCACCCAGAATGGTTTCAGGGCGGGTAGTGGCTATGGTAATTCCTTCGCCGCTATTATCCGCCAAAGGATATTTTATATAAAACAACCTTGAATTTACTTCTTTGAAATTTACTTCCTCATCGGAAAGAGCCGTTTGAGCCTTGGGGTCCCAGTTTACCATACGGGTTCCCCGATAGATCAGTCCCTTGGAATGCAGGTCTATAAAAACCTTGATAACCGATTTGTAATAATCATCATCCATGGTAAAGGCTACACGGTCCCAATCGCAGGAAGCACCGAGCTTGCGGAGTTGTTGCAAAATGATACCGCCGTACTTTTCCTTCCATTCCCAAGCATATTTGAGGAATTCCTCTCGTGATAAGCCCTTTTTTTCAATGCCACGTTCGCGGAGCATGGAAACCACCTTGGCTTCAGTAGCAATGGAGGCATGATCCGTACCCGGAACCCAGCAGGCATTTTTGCCCTGCATCCTTGCCCTGCGGATCAGGATATCCTGGATGGAATTGTTCAGGGCATGGCCCATGTGTAATACCCCCGTCACATTTGGCGGCGGAATTACAATTGTAAATGGTTCACGGTCATCCGGTTCTGTATGGAAGAAGTTCTTCTCCATCCATCGGGCGTACCATTTGTCTTCAATTTCGGAAGGGGTATATGTCTTTGCAATTTCCATTGCTTATAGGTCAAATTTTAAAGGTGCAAAGGTAGGAAAAAAAGCGATAGTCTAAAGCGCTGAAGAGTATTCCATTTCATAATCGTCCATGCCTTCACCATAGCCGTCTTTAGTGATTCCGGTCACTTTAAAGCCCATCTTTTCAAAAAATCCGAAGGTATGCTGGCTGGTACCAAGGGTGATTAATGCATTTGGATAGAGCTCATTGATCTTACTGACTCGAAAATTATTGAGCATGGTCCCAAACTTCATTTTATGACAATCATTATGGATCATTCCCCAAGCATACCGGACCGTATTTTCGTTTTTTATTTTGTAAAAACCTCCGCAGCCTGTGATTTTGTTGTCATCCTCAACTACATAAAAGTAATCGGCTTCGGAATTGCCATAAATCGGATCCTTGCCAAGGTTATCGAGAAATTTGGCAAAAGGCTCCAATTCCTCCCTTGTGAAATAAAGAGGACAATTGCTCTTAAAAATATCGATGCATTGAGACTTATCCGCTGATGTATACTCTCGGAGGTTTGGATCTAAGGCTTGATTCATCAGACAAAAATAGTATTTTATTTCTTTAAGAGCGTGTTGCAAAACTTGTTAAGAATTGTATTAAATCTTTTATATCTTTGCAGGGAAATTGAAATCAGAAGAAAAGGATATGAAGATGAGGTTACTCTTCCTGATAGCGGCGCTGGGTCTATTTTTGAATTCCTGCAATGAGCCATTGAAGGTGGATATCATCAATAATTCAAAGCAGGTGGTGAAAATCACGTTTTACAAAAAGGGCGTATTTCTTACGTCCATTCCCTATGATTCCTCTTTTCTTGAAAAGGATTACGAATGCAGGATGACGCGCCTTGAAGCCGGAAAAAGCCTTAACTTATTAATGGGGCTAAAAGCAGATTCTTCCGTTGCCATTGATAAACTTGGCTTTGAAAAGCTACAGATAGAAACACCCCAGGGGCATATCACCGCTACCAGAAGCATGATCCCGACCTTATTCTGCAAACACGGCTCCCAATACATACTCATGGTTAAATAAACCTGGGTTCTTACAATATCCCGCGGCTTCCTGCGTTTTAGCAGCGAACCACCATGAAAAATGAAAACAATAACCAATGTTCTATTTCCCGGCAGTGCCGGAAAGCCCATCCTTGCAGATATATTCTATAAAGATAATGGCAAACCCAAACCGGTAATTATATTCTCGCACGGATTCAAAGGCTTCAAGGATTGGGGGGCATTTAATCTTATTGCGAAACAATTTGCCGATAATGGATTTGTATTCGTGAAATTCAATTATTCCTATAATGGCACTACTCCGGAGCATCCGGATGAATTTGCTGATCTTGAGGCATTCGGGAATAATAATTATTCCATCGAATTGAATGACCTTGGAATTGTCATTGACAAAATATGCAGCGGAGATTTACTTCCTGCAACTGA
>CAILMK010000574.1 GCA_903835275.1 uncultured bacterium
AAATTTTAATATGAATTATCAATTTACTGTTCCAAGTTCAAGTAGTGCAGGAAATAGTTATTCTTTTGAATTTGTACTTACTGATGTAGCAGGCCATTCTACTACTACTAATGTTACATTGCATCAGGTTGCTAATGCTGAAACCTGCACTGTTACTCCTATCGGTGACACTACAGCGAGTGTTGGTCAAACAATTACTTATAATGTTACAGTCACTCCTTACTGTGGGGCAAACTTGGAAACATTGTATTGTAAAGAATTTGATTCAACTTTGAATTTTAAATTTTTAACTAGTCAATTTACGTTTTCTGAAAACCAAAAGACAACTTTTACAAAGTCTATTCCTGTAACTGTACCTTCAAATTTAAGTCTTGCAAGTGGTGATTATTTTGAAATAAATATACAATCCTCCTCGGATTTAGGATTTAGTCCATTAGTCCGGCGCAGAATATTGATAAAGTAAAATAAGAATAAATTATAACAGTATTTTTTCGATATCTTAATGGTATCTTGAATAAAACAATAGAAAATGGGATCACTTAAAGAAGTACGAAATAGGCTGGTATCTGTTAAGTCAACTCAACAGATAACGAAAGCGATGAAGGTGGTATCTGCTGCGAAGCTCAGGAAAGCGCAGGGACGTATTGTACAGATGCGCCCTTATGCCCAAAAGCTGCAGGCGATACTTGGCCAGCTTGCCGATAGCCTGGAAGGTTCTGAGGGAAAGAAGTTCTATGCTGTGCGCCCTGTAAAAAAGGTTCTCATCGTAGCTATCACTTCCGACCGCGGACTTGCAGGAGCTTTCAATAGCTATATCGTCAAGGAAGCTATTCGTCAGATGAAAGAGACATACGGTCCACAACTGAAGACGAAAAACATTGATATTATCACTGTTGGTAAGAAGGCGTATGATTATTTCTCCAAGAGGGATTTTAATCTGATCAAGGAGCATAACAGCATTTTTGCTGACCTTACCTACGATGCGGCCGATAAGATCGCAGGCAATATCATGCAGGCGTTCTTAGATGAGAAATACGATGCAGTGGATCTGGTGTACAATCAGTTCAAAAATGCTGCTGTATTCATTCCTACGGTAGAGCACTTCCTCCCCATTCCGGTAGCTGCTCTAAAGGAAGGTGCAAAGAAAACTACCACCGATTATATCTTCGAACCATCCCAGGAAGCAATCGTAGGCAGGTTGATTTCCCAGAGTCTTCGTGTGAATTTCTTCCGCACATTGCTGGAAAGTAATGCTGCAGAACACGGCGCACGTATGACAGCTATGGATAAGGCTACTGAAAATGCCGAGGACTTACTCCGCGCATTGAAATTACAATACAACAAAGAACGTCAGGCTACCATCACCAAGGAAATCCTCGAGATCGTTGGCGGTGCACAAGCCCTGAACGGATAAGAATATTAATCAAGTATGAAAAGAGAGAGGCGAGCAGAAATGTTCGCCTTTTTTTGTGGGGGACAGCCCGCTTCGCGCGCTTTCTTTTCTCCCGCAGATAACGCGGATTCCGCTGATGATATTATCTGAAATAAAATTTGGCTATCTTGCGTTAAATAAACAATGAAAAGAACCACCTTTATATTTCTTTTAGGATTTGCTTTTAGCTTTATTCTACTCTCTTGTCATTCAAATTCAAAAAAGAAAACTGAATGGACTGAGGAACAGAAACGCAAATATTTTGAGGAGCATATAGCTTATACTTACGGAAATGGATTTATGTTACCAAAAACGGATAGTGCCAATTTTGAGTTTTTTGTCAATAATTTTTATCCTGAATGCACAGCAAAGAATAGATATAATCCATACGTATATGCTTTTGAAGAAAACTATATAGATAGTTTGAATTATGATAAAAACAGAACATTGATAAGGATAACTATTGATCCATGTTTCCGCATTCCATATTGTTTGATATTAGAAAAGAAAAAAGACAAAGCATACTTTACCATGAAAGAAACAAATGGTAATGGGGGATATTACAGTGGGATTCTTGTTTCTACTTCTACAATAATTGTCAACATAAATCTGTATGACAGTATATCTAATGAATTACATAAATTGAATTTTTGGAATCTGAAAAAGGATACCACTTGCGGGCTAGGATCCGATGGTGAAACATGGGACATAGAAGCAATTGATAAAGGTAAATACAATTTAATTGAAAGGTGGGTTCCATATGAATGCGGCAATTCCACTACTAAAACTTTAGGTAAAATTGGGATATATTTAGAGGAACTGTTTACCAAACACCAAACAAAAATATTATTAAGGGGGCCAAAAAATCAAGACCTGAAACAAGTTGATTATATCAGCGATAAGAAACATTATATCCTACAAATAATGGATATTCTCGGGATTAAATTTGACAACATTCCTAAAGTAAAATCAAAAATACTATACGACAATTCAGGTGCTCCAGGTTTCAAAGAACAAAAAGGAGATACAATAATTTATTGGAGTACCGGAGGAATGGGCTGGGCTGATTATCCATATTTAAAATCAATCCTTAATAATCCGGACTTTGGAAGGACGAGGTACATTACAAACGTCAATAATGATGGTTGGGTATATGTCGGGTATATTGGCCCAAATAAATTTATTATTAAGAATAAAACGATCTATTACGTAGACGAAGATGACAGTAATGCTGTTAAAATGCTCTTTTCACCTTACCTTTTTTCAAAGAATAAGAAAGTGATAAAATATTATCCCAACTGTAAATATCCTGACACCTTAACTTTAGGATACAGTTGGAGGATAAACAATAAATCGTATTACAAAGTTGGTATTAAATGCAATTCAAAATATGGGGAATTACACAGGAGCTATATTTTTGACATGAACTATAACATCTGGCAATATGACTCTACAGTTCTTGATCAGAAATATGTAAACCAAGCCGATGAAAATTAAGTTAGCAATCCATAAATCTGACGAATCCAAATCCTATTTTACCCTCAAAGGTCGGAACACAATATCATTCACATTGAAATTATCAGGAGTTTCAAGTGCATGAACGATCTGCGATGCTACATCCACTGCCTGCATCATTTTATCATGTGCCTTGATGCCCGGGGAATTATTGAAGAAATCCGTTTGTACGCTGCCGGGATACACTCCGGTCACCTTTATACCACTATCCCTTAGCTCGCGGAATAAAGAGTCCGTAATGCCCTTTACAGCGTGTTTGGAGCCTGCATAGCCTCCAATCTGTGCCATACCTTCAAGACCGGCAATGGAGGAGATATTAACGATATGTCCGTAACCAGATTTTTTCATCACAGGAATAACCTGGCGGCATACATGATAGATGCCATAAACATTCACTTCATACATTTCGTAAAACTGCTCCGGAGGCATTTCATCAAAGTTTCCAAAATAGCCAAGTCCGGCATTATTGACGAGAATATGAATGGTTTCGTCAAGGAGTTTCCTGAAGACCTCAAAACTTTCTTCCACGCTTTTGAGAACCCGTACATCCGTAGAGAAGAAATGAAAATTTTCGTGCTTGAAATCGGGTTCATTTTTGCCGAGGCCAGCTACTATGCATCCTTTGGAAAGTAGTTGCTCTACTATGGCTCTGCCGATGCCTTTGCTTACTCCGGTTACGACTGCTATTTTGTTTTGTAGTTGCATAATGTAAAATGTTGTGTGGCTGCAAAGTTGCCAACTTTTCAAAAGTTGGCAACTTTATTTCTTTGTTTTGTCATTCAGAAGGAACCTTGCCCGTATATCTGATGAGTTTTCTAAATTGTTACAATATTATTTTTCCTAATCTTGGATTAGTTTCCTTAACCATTTGAAGTTTATCCTCCCTGCTCATATTCTTAATGTCTTTTTCACGGCTTATCGCCTGATCTATATTTTGAAAGTACTCATAATATACAAGATTATAGCAATAAAACTTTCCTGCAAATGTAGCCTCATTTCCCCTGTTTGCCATGTGTTCACTAATCCTCCTTTGCAGATCATTAGTAACTCCTGTATACAGAACAGTCCTTGAAGGATTCATTGTAATGTAGACATAGTAGTTATGTGATAATTTCACTACTTAAATTATTTTACCTTATGCATCAAATATACGGGCAAGTTTCCTGCTGAATGACAGTTCAAAAATACAAACTACCGCCCCATTTTCAATCCGCGTACAAATCTATCTTTTCCGTGAATATCCTGTTTAATTTCCACGTTTTTAAAGCCTGTTTTTTCGAGCAGGAATTTCACTTCCTTGCCGTATTCCTCATTAATTTCAAAATACACGCTCCCTCCTACTTTGAGTTTTTGTTTGGCCATCGCGCCGATCTTTTTATAGAATAAAAGGGGATCTTCATTAGGAACAAAAAGCGCAATTTCAGGTTCGTATTTCAAAACATTTTCATGCATCAGGCTCTTTTCCTTTTCCAGCACATACGGAGGATTGCTCACTATGATATCAAAGGAAGAAAGATTTCCCCAGCTTTTTTCATCAAGCACATTCATCTGGATGAATTTTGTATTTGCCTTGAGTTCCTCCGCATTTTCACGGGCTATTTTCAGGGCATCCTTGCTGATATCAATGGCAGTCACCTGGGTATTATTCATCAGTTTTTCCAGAGCAATGGCAATGCAACCGCTGCCGGTACATGCATCAAGGATCTGCATTCCTGAGATATTATTTTCAAAACGTACCCATTGGACCAGTTCCTCCGTTTCAGGGCGGGGAATCAGAACGTTCTTATCCACCAGAATTTTGAACCCGGCGAAATCGGTATGTCCCAGTATATATTGTACCGGCTCGCCCTTTGCAGAGCGTTTAACTGCGGTTTTTATAGCCTTTTCATTTTCCTCATCAATTCCCTGTGATTTATAAATGGCAAGCTCGGTATTATTCATTTCAAGGATTTCCCGGAGGATAAGCTTCACGACGGACATTGCCTCCCGTTCCTCATAGATCTCTTTGAGGCGGGTTACAGATTCACTGGTAATTTCGGCAATGCTGCTCATAATGGTTAATATTGCTATAATAGTTAGCTTTGAAGTATGTTTAGCGATGAAGTCTACATGCGCCGTTGTATCGATCTTGCCAGGGCCGGGATTGGACATGTATCTCCCAACCCCATGGTTGGCTCGGTCATCGTTTACAAAGATACAATCATTGGGGAAGGATACCACCATGAATACGGGAAAGCCCACGCGGAAGTCAATGCCATTGATTCCGTAACCGATAAATCCTTGCTGAAAGAAGCTACTCTTTACGTTAACCTGGAACCCTGCTCCCATTATGGGAAAACGCCTCCATGTGCGGACAGGATCATATTGGAAGGTATTCCGAGGGTGGTAATTGGAAATATAGACCCTTTTTCCGAAGTGAATGGCAGGGGAATTGAAAAGCTAAGAAATGCAGGCGTAAAAGTCACTGTTGGTGTACTTGAAAAAAAATGCAGCGAACTGAATAAAACTTTCTTCACATTTCATGAAAAGAGACGCCCGTACATCATACTGAAATGGGCTGAAACGGCCGACGGATTCATAGCCAGAAAGGATTTTTCTTCCAAATGGATCAGTAACCCATATAGCCGAATGCTGGTACATCAATGGCGCTCTGAAATAGATGCTGTAATGGTAGGTGCCAATACTGCCATTCATGATAATCCATCACTAACCGTAAGAGAAACAAAAGGCAGAAACCCGATTCGAATAACCATGCTTCGGGATGGAATTTTACCACTCGGTTTTCATTTGCTGGACGGGGAAGCGAGGACCATCATTTTCACAGAGAATAAAAGCATTTCTCATCCCAATGTGGAATATGTCCCGATTGAATTTAGCGCGAATCTACCGGAGCAGATACTGGCATATTTATACACTCAGAATATCCAATCTATATTGATAGAGGGCGGAGCGAATTTATTATCTCAATTTATCTCAAAAAACCTTTGGGATGAAGCGAGGATTTTTAAAGCTCCTGTTCATTTTGATGAGGGCATTCCCGCTCCTGTTTTAGATGGCGAACTTGTAGAGAAGATAACGGTTGATACAGATGAATTATTTATTTGCAGGAATAAAAATGGATAGATGGTATAATCCTCGTAGGTTTTGAAAACCTTTAGAGGATTTATTGTTCTTTGCATTCATGAATAATATCAATAATTAAAACATATGATCATTAAAACTGAATCACAAACACTGGCGGATGTCTATGCTGATGTCCGCAAAATGACGAAATTTTATTTCTCCAAGATCAAGGATACGGATCTAAGCAAGAGATTTGAAATTAATGACCAAAAATTCAACAGTGCACACTGGCTCATGGCGCATTTGGTATGGACCGAAGATGGTTTACTGATCAAAAGCCTCACCGGTGAAAGTTCCGGAATTCCATGGGTGAATAGTGTAAAACTTGGCTCTGATCCTGATAATGCGATATTGCCTCCCATTGATGAGATCATTGCTGCGTTGGATGCAACACATAAGAAAGCATTAGATAATATTCGCGCCCTTACTGTTGAAAATCTCGAGGAAAAGACTCATACCGGACTTGTTTTCGGTGGAGCTGACTCCAAGAGAAATATCATTCATCACGCAATACGCCATGAACCGATGCATATTGGGCATTTAGGTTGGATCGCAAAGATGAACGGGATAAAGATCATTTGAAATATTGATGATAAGTTGAGTTTTCACTTCTCCACTTCCGCCTTTAATTCTTCATAGCTAAAGGACTTTTCGAAGAAGCGTTTCTTTTTATTCTTATAGATAACTGTTGCCGGAACCGCGCCACTCCATTCGGTAGATACCTTATCGATCCAGTCATTGGCATCTACTGCATTCAGCCACCATATTGTTGAATGCATATCATTCTTTGCAATGAAAGGCTTTAACTTGGCATCTATCTCCTTTTGCATATCCATGGAAATAAGGATGAACTTTATTTTTTTTCCCTTACTTTCAGCATTAAGTTTTTCAAAGGCAGGCAATTCCTCCACACATGGTTTGCACCAGGTGGCCCAGAAATTAATCACATAAGTGGTATCATTTTCTGAATGAAGGATAGCATCCAGGGAAGAGAAATTTATCTTACGAACCTCCTGTGCTTTCAGCACACCGAATGCGCTAAAAAAAAATACGGATAGAAGTAATTTGCGCAAGTAAATATTAGTTGGTAATCGTTACAGAACCCGTTGTAGGATCCTGGGAAACATAATATTTTTTCAAAGAATATACAGATGGACCTTTTTGTAAAGTACCGTCCAATAAAAACTGGGAATTACAGCATGGCACCCAGTTTTTATGGATATCATATTTTCCGCAGGCTATGGTAGGACTATTGGTTTGTACCGTTACCGTTGAACAGGAATCATTGGGGTTGTACGGGCAATCCCTTTCAAGAGCATAGATGACACCACCGAAATTGGTCAGGATAATTCCCCGCACACCAAAACCGTCAAGATATTGCCAGCTGCCTGAAAAGTTGAGCTTGGTGTATAATGGATCATTCAGGTTAAATTGAAAAGACACCGGTACA
>CAILMK010000575.1 GCA_903835275.1 uncultured bacterium
GAAATTAGGATTTAGAATTTTAAACCTTACGGTTTATTCACCTTCACCCATTTCGTTCCGATTCTTACCGGACACCAGACTACCGCCTGCACCCATCCTTCCATTTGTGATCCGGCGGGTGGAACTGCACCTACTGAACTGAAAGTCCATGTCAGGGTTTGTGTTTTTCCGCTGCCTTGAAGCGGTATAGTTGTCCATGTGGAAGGATCCTGTTTTACTCCGAATGGGCGATACACCTGTTCCCACTGAAAGCTGACTTCCGATGAAACATCCTTGCCATCCTGATCCAGTGCGGTGGCTGTATAGGTAACAGCAGTACCACTGGCAAGAGGATCGTTATTCGGGTTTGCAGTAATGGTGACAGATTTTATTTCCCTCGTTTTGAAATTAATTGTTTTGGAAACGCTTTCACCATCCTTGGAATACGTACAGGTAACGGATGCATTTCCACCACCTGTTGCTTCCACCCATGCGTACGCGGTATTGGTGGCGGAATTAAATTTTACAGGACCAGTTGCACTCCATGAATAAGAACCTCCGGGAGGTGTTCCTGTTGCAGTAAATGCATGCCGGTTTCCCTTGCATAAAATAGCAGGATTTGCGGGAGTAACATCAATGGTCAGTTTATCCATGACGATCACCATGACGCTTTTGCTTTTTACGCAGGTACCGTTATTATATTTTACATAGACCACTTGCTCTGCTTTACGGAGCCCCTTTATAGTAACTGTTGCGCTGAGGTGATTGCCTTCAATTTCGTATACATCCGATGGCGGATGTTGTGCAGGTTCCTGGTCTTCACTCCACATATAAGTTCCGCCTTCCGGATAGCCCTGGGCAGTAATAGTAGCAGTTTTTCCTTTTAATACATACACCACATCAGGCGCATCAAGCCTGCACGGATCAATGGTGATGTTTACTGTTTTCTTTGCTGAATTTCCGCAAAGCGTATAGGTAACGGTTGCTGTCGCCTTACCACCTTTATCATTGCCTTTTATGAAGGCAACATAATTGTACGGACCCGAAGTTAGTTTTGCATCGCCCTTGACAGCCCAATGATAGGTACCACCCTGTGGATTCCCCTTGGGAGTAATTTTTATTTGCTCATTAGGAAGAATGGTAATATTATCTGCAACATCCACCGTAACTGTAGGATCATCATTGCGGACATTTATTTTGATGGTCCTGGTATAAGAGACACCTGCAAAGGAATATTTTACTGAAATAAATGAGGGCTTTCCACCCTTATCCTTGAGAGTAAGAGTTTCGCTGCCCTGACCGCCTGTAATAACAAGACCGGGACCGGCAGTCCAGGAATAAGTACCGCCTTCCGGGTATCCGGTGGCAGGAATCGCAATTTCCCTTCCGGCGCAAAGCGGGATGGAATCTGCTGCTGTAACATTGATGCTGTAAACAATGAAATTTATGGTTACATTTCCTTTTTGGTCAGTCACCATTTCATGTCCGCCGGGAGCCTTCGGATTCGGTTTGCTATAGGTTACAGTATAATCTCCCATCAGTTTTGCATTCGCAGAACTACCCGGAGCGGGGGCGTTTCCGACATCGCCCCATACCTTGCCATCCCATGTTTTGGTCTGGTTGGTTCCTATGGAATAAGAATTTGGACTGGCAGAATATAAAATAGGCCCTGCAGAGGACATATTGCAGATACCATTCTCGTATTTATCGGTGGTTTTGCTGCCGGTACCGGAATAGGTAGTGGCTTCCCCGGTCTGCTTGCTCACATAAAGAGGTACAGCATCCTGCGCAAACACACGCAAAATGCCCATCGTAAAAACCAAAAATAGTATCAATACCTTGATTTTCATACTACCTCATTGAAATATATAGCAAGTTATAAATAATTTAACAATATGCAAAAGTAATTAATATAGATCGGAACTTAATAAAAATTCGGTCAATTGGATTATAGCTGGACCCTTCTCCGAAGGAGAAGGGTTGGGGATGAGGCCAAATGTGGTGTACTAACACGCCGTTTTGCCAAATCTCATATCTAAAATGACTAAATCTAAAATTACCCTTGGCTTGCCTTGTGCGCTTTGCTTTCGCGGATGTATGTGCGAATAACAGGGATAATGGTTACAATGATAAGGCCTATAACGATGAGTTCAATATGCTCTTTTACCCATGTGATCTGTCCCAGCCAGTATCCGGCGAGGATAAGGGTGGGAACCCATAATAATGCGCCGACAATATTATACACCAGAAACCTGCTGAACTTCATATGAATTGCTCCTGCAAGAATAGGAACAAACGTACGGATGATCGGAATAAACCTTCCAAGTATCAGCGCAGTCCTGCCGTATTTTGCATAGAAGCTTTCAGTCATCAAAAGATATTTCTTTTTGAAGATCAATGAATCTTCCTTCTTAAACAATCTCGGGCCTAAATGGTAGCCAAAGAAGTAGCCTACCAGGTTACCAATAATGGCTGCAGAAAGGGCGCATAAAATAATAACCGGAAGTCCACCGGGCATGAGGTAGGAAAATAATCCCGCTACAAAAAGGAGTGAATCCCCGGGAAGAAAAAAACCGACGAATAATCCTGTTTCAGCAAATAGAATAAATGCGAGCAATGGTAAACCGCCATCCCTGATAATGGTTTCGGGTTTAA
>CAILMK010000576.1 GCA_903835275.1 uncultured bacterium
GTGTAGTCCCGAGCGGGGAAATGTCGAACCAATTGTATGAGGATTTGATTGAAATTTATAAAGTAGCACAGAAATTGAAACTGTAAATCTTAGCAAAATAAGTTACTTTAGCCCCATATCTTTTAGCGGATGTTACCTGCAATAAAAATTTACTGTCAACAATGATTGATTTTACAGACTTTGAAACAGAAGAAGACATATATGAAACGAACCTATCAGAAATTGATGGTACTGATTTAACAAAGTTACCAGAGAGTTGAACATTACATCTTATAGATAACTATTTCCCGGAATGCTATATTACAAGAGTAAACAATAGTTTGAAAATTCAAATTGAGGAACATATTTATACCAAATATTGGATTCATAAATTTCATGCAACTGTTTTTGCTGAAGCTATGATTAAGGCTGTAAAACGTTTAACTGTTGAAGGTCTTCCGTTCTCAGATGCTGAAATTGAAAGTGATGATGATATTCATTTGTTTATAAGGTGGACATTGACTGTATCCGCCTCTATAAATTCAAAAACACTTCAAAATAAAATCCACCATGCTTTTGATGTTGTCTATTCAAGAGCTAATTCTATGCTTGATGATTCAGACTCTGTACTGATACTTGGTAAAGATACAGAAGAGGGTTTAATATTATTAAAGAGAATACAAAGCTATCTTGAGGATGCAGGTTTTTATACCTATATTATAAAGGAACAACCCGACAAAGAAGGCGAGAGCATTATCCAAAAAGTATTGAGATTTGGACTATCATCTCGTTTTGTGATTATTGAGAATACTCGCCCTTCGGGTCATTTATACGAAATGCCACACGTTACAAAACTTGCAGAACTTACTTGTATCATTTTACAAGAAGAAGGAAAAGGGGCGACTTATATGTTTGAGGACTTGTATCATAGACTAAATAACATAAAGAAATTTGAATATCAATTGGATACTTTAGAACATACAATTGAAATAGGAATTGGCTGGGCTTATAACTATGTCAAATCGTTTTCTGAATACCAAAAACATCATTTGCCGTGGTTAAGAAAATTTTAAAAATTACACAAAGTGGCGTAGAAATTTAAAATATTTTTATTTTATAAAAAAACAAACAATATTTTATTATTATAATAAACCCACTTGCAAACAAATAACGAACAAATGAAAAAAATCAATTCAAAAAGGGTTCTGTTTATAAAACTCGGTGAAGGTGGAAAGTATGAAACTGATTGCATTGAAAAATCCCAAACATTAAGAATTAGTTACGCTGGCGTTGATCATGACCTATGTATAAATGGAAATTGGGATGACGTTCATAAATACTTTACTACAAACGAAAACTCAAAAATATTTGTTGCAACAAGTCATACAAATCAAATCAAACAATTTTATGAGGAAGATGAAAATACTCTTTGGATAACTTTTTATCTAAATAAGCTTTGGTGGTGTTTTTCAAAACCTAATATTACACAATATTCTGACAAAACGAAATCAAGACCTGTAATTGGCAAATGGTCTGACAAAGATATTAGCGGTAATATTTTACTCGCAGGTTCAATAAC
>CAILMK010000577.1 GCA_903835275.1 uncultured bacterium
GGGGTTGTACGGGCAATCCCTCTCAAGAGCATAGATGACACCACCGAAATTGGTCAGGATAATTCCCCGCACACCAAAACCGTCAAGATATTGCCAGCTGCCTGAAAAGTTGAGCTTGGTGTATAATGGATCATTCAGGTTGAAGGTAAAACTTACCGGAACGTTTTTGATTTGCGCAGTCGAGTCGACAGGCGTATTTTTAATCACAGTACTTTGATTTATTTTTGAGTTCTTTTTACAGGAAAAAGCTACTATAAAAACAAATGCTACAAATAGGGTTCTTTTCATTTTCCAGCAGATAAAGTATTAAACAGCCGCTAAATTACAAAATGAGTGGATAATCTTAATAAAAATTTCCGTTTTATCATCTCCATTCCTCCAGTGAAAATGAATGTTCTATCCTTTTCTCTGACGAATCAGGCAGGGAAGGGAAGAAATCAATATTAGTCACTTTTTCAACGGAATCTATGCTTACCGCATAATGATAATAGGATTCGTGCAGGTCCTTGTTCGGAATAATGAAGCCTATACCCTTGTAGGTATTGCCCTCGGGAGCAAGTATCACTTTGTAGAAATAGGACGGCACGCTTACCTTGTCCCTGCCTATCTTTTTCATGGTACCATTCAGAACCGGACCGGCGGCGATAAAAACCTCACCGTATTGTTTTGCCCAGCCACGTACCCTGTTTTCAAGGTGCGCCCATATTCCATCATTGAACCCGTGATCCTGCGGGGTCATATTACTCATATAGAAGGTTTCCGACATGGCTTCTCTGGACCACTTCATATCAGCCGCCGGGCAGATATGTCCGCGGTCGTAGCCGCTGTGTTTATAATCCTCCGGTTCAGCTGAACCAGTTGGCACTGCCGGGTCTTCCCTGAAGTCGCCACTTCTTTTTTCGGTCCCGGAGGCCATCCATGCCGTCAGTTTATACGCCACCCAATAGGGTTCCATGTCTTCCCTGCTGTATGAAAGTGTGTACGCCTGATGCTTTACTATTTCGTCAGATTTATGAATGAGGGGAATAGCCAACTTCTTTTCAAAGGCTGAATCTGAAATGGAACCATGAATTGAATCATCGGAATCCGAAGATACCGCGCTGTTGGGTTTGCCTTTTTTATAATGTTCAAATACTTCCTTAGCAATGAAAAGCAAAATTGCCATGAGTATGATTCCAATCAGAAAGATTGGATTGAATGACTTACCCTTTTTATTCCTTGCCGGCATATAAGGTGCAAATTAGGGCTAAAATCTTAAAGGATTCATTAATTTTTAAATGGTATATCCAAGCAAAAGATAAAATGTGTTATGATTCATTACTGGAAGCCCATCTATGTGTTGGATTGAATTGCTTTGCCATCCTTGGTAATTGAACAGATATTGGTAACCTGCCGTCAAGTGTATGTTTGAGCCAAAAGTCTCAAAAAATTTGGACATTTGGACAATGCTGACTGCGACATTAGGTCCGATAAGGTAATCGTTTACTGTGAATCCATTATTTCCGGAACTAAGAGCGGAAAATGAGGCGCTGGTTTGTGAAACCGGAGTTGAAACAAGTTCCTGTTGTACCAGTACAAATCCCGGCGCGATGAA
>CAILMK010000578.1 GCA_903835275.1 uncultured bacterium
GAGCAAAACACAAAATTTTGTCTATGAAATTACAGTTAAAAACACAAAAAATGCAGCTATCACTTTAAATCTGGAAGACCAGATACCTATTTCCCAAACCAAGGAGATTGAAGTGAGTGCAAAGGAAATATCCAAGGCTGATTATGATACCAAAACAGGCAAACTTAATTGGAAATTATCCATGCAACCCAACGAAACAAAGAAAATAAAACTGGAATACTCAGTGAAATACCCGGGGAATAAAGTGATTTCGGGAATGTAAAATAGGATTAAGGGGTAAGTAATAAGTTGTAAGCTGTAAGTTAAAACAAGAAATGCAGGTTATGCCTGCATTTCTTGTTTTGCTTTCATTGGCACATTATCCAATCAGCATCCGCCGCGGCGGAAGCAAATTATTTTCTTCTCCTTACCCAGATATTGACAGCTTCGCCCCTTGGTATTTTCTTCGCCTCGGCTTCCGGCTCCTGTTTGTAGATAATGGATTTTCCACTGGTGCGGCTGACTACTTTACCGGAGTCTGTGGTGATATTACCCAAAACAAGGTCGTTGGCATTTATGAGAATCGCGGCTTCGTCAAAGGTTTTTCCTATGAGGTCGGGTACTTCCACTTTTCCGGTAGCACCGCCATCACAGGCTACAAGGGTTAATGTACTTCCTTTGCGAAGCATGGTTCCTGACCGTACAGAAACACCATTATGTTTTACATCCTGCACAAGGTTTAAATCTGCACATGGTTGGTATTCTATTTCATCACTGACAGTAAAGCCACTGTTCTCCAATTCAGACCTCGTCTGGCGGACGGATCTTTCAGGAACAAAAGTAAGACGTATCATTGGTGCAGCCTTTGAATTTATCGTCAGGTAAATTCGGCGGTTTTCCTTAACGTGTTGTCCCGGTTTCGGGTCCTGCTCTATCACAGTATTTGGAGCAGCTCCCTGCGAATAGGAAGAATCCTTGATGAAATAGCGTACGTTTTTATCAGCGCATAATTGCTCCACTTCTGCAACTGTTTTCCCTTTAAAATCGGGAACAGTAAGAGATTCCCCATGGTGGGTGTACGATTTCAGGATGATGTTAATGATGAAAATAATTACGATAAATGATACCAGCATAATGCCGATATTTATCAATACCTTTTTCCAGCTAAACGATGCTTCCTGCTGTTTCTTTTCTTTTTTCCCTTCTGTTTTCTTTTTCGATTCCATATTGTATAATATGATCCAGGAACTGGAACGGCTTATAGCCATTCAAAGCTGCCTGGTGGAATATGCACGTGGCGGGTGTTAGTCCCGGTAAGGAATTCACTTCAATGAAGATCACTTCCACCTTCTTTGCATCAAAAATACGCACGAATGCATCAATCCGGCAATAGCCTTCAATGTTTAGTATTTTGGCTGCCCTGCCAAGCGTTTCCCGCACTATTTCTGATATTGATTTATTCTCCCCCGGTACAGGTGCAAATCGAGCCGGAGTGATGTTCTGTCCTTCCCCTGCAAGGAATTTCTCTTCTAATGAAAGTATGCCCTTGGAGGCTAATGCTTCTGAAGGTTCGAATATTTCAAACTGCACTTCGCCCTTTTCATTGTAGGAAGTGAGCATTCCCCCGGTAACTTCTATAAAGTGCTTTGCTCCATTCGGAGAAATCAGCTCTTCCACTACGAAAAATTCCTTCTGTGGAAATTCTTCATTCCCTTGTAAGGAAAGAAGTGAACGTAAATTGGAATTCAGATTTTCTTCCTCACGGAACATTGCTACTGTAAAGTTTTTCAGTTCTTCGCGGTTGTTTATTTTTTTCACTGCTGAGGAACATCCGTCATCCGCAGGTTTTGCTATGATAGGGTAGGGTATTTCTTTTTCAATGGATGCAAATAATGCATCAGCATCTTTCAGGAATGATTCCTTCTGTACCAGGTAATGTTTCGGAATTAATAATCCATGCTGGCGCAGCAATTCATTTGTAACGAACTTATTGATCGTTATAGAGGAAGAATCTATACCTGATCCATTGTATGGAATGTGAAGCGGCTCCAGTAATTTTTGCAGGGTACCGTCTTCACCGGGCCTGCCATGCAAGCCGATGAATACTGAATCCACGAGTCCTTTCAGTTCGGGAATTTCTATTTTACGCGGATAAAATGCATAGTCGCCCGATGTAAAGTTTTTGGTAATGTACTCCGCTTTATGAATGATTTTTTCAATTATGGGAGCTATTTTGAAGTGCTTTACTTTTTCACGGATATCATCTGCATTATCTTTCAAAAGCAGATTCATAGGAAGGGAATACAATTCTATATTGCCGTTTTCTTCATTGAGGAAAAGAGGCATTGCCTTGTATTTTCCGGAGGAAGAAAGTTTTTCAAAAACATTTCTTCCGCTTTCAACTGAGATATGCCTTTCAGTGGAAATACCGCCGAGTACAACTCCTATGCGCCATTTGTCTTCCCCGGATATTTTCCTCGAAAGGAATTTATTATCGAGTGTCCTTTTTAATTCAAGAAGCGGGAAAACTGAATGTGATTTTTCGATCCGTTTCTCCAGCGATTTGTGAATGATATAACTCAGAAACTGTGATGGGCTCAATCCTATTTCCGCTGCCTGGTGGAAGAAGAAACTGGAAGGCAACATTCCTGAGGTGGTATTGGGGTCATTCAGGAAGATTTCTCCGCTATCTGTGATCATTCCGTCTATACGTGCATATACATCAAATTGCAACGCAGTATAAAGAGATTCACAAGCATCAATGATCTGCTGAATTTGTATTTCAGGAAGATCTATAGGAGTGACTTTTCTTGATATTCCAGGCAAGTATTTTGCACGGTAATTAAATATATCTTCTGATTTAATAATGCCGGTAGGAGGCAGGGCAATTGGTTCTCCATACTCGCCTTCCACCACTATACAGGAGAATTCTTTCCCCCTGATAAATTCCTCTACCAATACGGCACTTTCAGTTTGCAAACTGGAGATGGTAAGCGCAGTATTATTTTTTGAAAAATGCTTTTCAAAGGCACTAAATAATTCCGAAGGATGGTAAATAATTTCATTGCCACCGGATAAGTCTTCGCAGGTTAAAGGTGTTCCGATCCCTTCGTAAATATCACATAACTGCTGAATGAAAAGCCTCTTGTTTTCATTGTCTTTTCCTGTCCATTCTGAGGATTGAATCGTCTGTATAAACAAACTGCGATTCATTAATCGGCAGAACTCGTTGAAATCCCATTCGCGTAAAATGGATACTCCAATGGAGGATCCCTGTGAAGATGATTTTACAACGACAGGCAGATCAAATTTCGCCTTTACATTTTCAAAAAATGTTTTTTGTGCATCAAGGCTTTTAAGCCATTTTTCACGGTGAATATTCAGAGAAGATGCAGCCTTGATATTCATGGATTCCATGAAGTGTTTCTGCACTGCTTTATTGATGCCAATCGCTGAAGGCAATATGCCGGAACCTGAATATGGTATATCGTAGAAATCAAGTATCCCCTGCAAGCTTCCATCTTCCCCGTAAGGGCCGTGCAAGGCAAGGAATGCGAAATCAAAATGTTGTTTAAAATCTTCTGCGGATAATTTCTTTCCTACGCTTTCAATGATCTCTGTTTGCTTTTCAGCAGAAAGTTTTTCAAGGCTTTCTATATAGATCTGAAAATTTTCTTCAAATTTAGGGAGGTGTGATACCGGAGGATAAAAATCACGGATACTGCCTTTGTAAAGGTATTGCCAGTCAAGCAGGATGAAATTTCCCAGGCTATCTACAAAGATAGGAACGGGAGTAAAGATGGATTTATCGAGCAAGTCATAGACGGTCCTTCCACCTGCAAATGAAATTTCACGCTCGCGTGATTTACCGCCAAAAAATATGCCTATACGCATTACAGCAAAGATAAATAAAAATTAAGAGAGGAAACAAGCACCCGTTTAATAGGTTTTTGTCATGTTCCCCGGAATATTAATAATAAAATTTGCAAGGTTTAAGTTCTCTGTTTTCAATGACTCTATGCTATCCTGTTCCACACTGGAAATGGTCATTATTTTCAGGTTGGGATTGCTTTGCTTCAGGTACCAGACAATTCCAAGATAATCGTTGGTATGGTAGGCGCCATTGAAGTGCAAAAAGGTTTGTCCGCTTTTCCAGTGTTGCAAAATAAAGTAAGCCATAGTCGCATCCTTCAGTGCCTGGCTCATGGGCAGGTTTTGTCCACCGTGCCCTCCTGCAGCGGCAAAAATATCCTTGTAACACTTCAACTCCGGATCGTATTTATAAGGAAGGGGAGCAAGCCATACCTTGGCACTTGAAGGGATGGTATCAAGTGCAGCCATTCCGTTTTTGTAGACCATACTGGCATATCTCCGCGGAACGTTTGTAGCAATGAAAGGGATCTTGTTGGTCTTTGCAAGTTCAACAAGGGGCTTGTAATCCGTAAGGTAGTTTGGCCAGGTTCGTCCTTTTGTTTTTAATTCATCTTCCTTTATTTTGTCAGACAAATAGTCATTCAAAGTTCCCTGGCAATCTGCCTCAAACATTTCCGCCCCCATTACAAGCTTTTCTTTCTTGTCCTTGTAAAGATCCCTGGCAAGTTCCAGTTCCAGCCAGTGACAGATGGGATTGTTATGCATTTCCCCGAAAAAAACAATATCAGCATTTTTTGCTTCCTTCAAAAGCTTTTCATAGGATGAGTTTTTCCCATTCTTGTCAAAAATCTTAAAAGCCTGTTTATCCGATGAGGAAAAGCTCATTAAAAAAAGGAAGGATACAAGTAGAGTATATTTCATGAAATACTAAGTGATTTTCAAAATTAAAAAAAGTGTAAGAGCGGGAACAATTAAGCTGCCTTCTTTTGAATCTTGATTTTCTGACCTACATGAATGGAGCGATTTTCTGTGAGGTTATTAGCACGCTTGATGTCATCCACTGATACGCCCGGGAATCTTTGTGCAATGCTCCAAAGGGTATCACCTTTCTGCACAACATAATATTGTGTGGTCTCCTCCTGTTTTGCCTGTTTCGGAGCTGCTGTTTCCTTCTTCGTTGGAGTATGGGTGGTTACAACGTTTTCCTCTGCCGGAAGCCCGAGTATCTTGCGCTTTTGCGCAGTGGTCATTATATTGATCTTCTGGTAGTAGGATGCCTTGTTTGCAGATACAAATATCTGTAGTTTTTTGCCTGCATTTACATTATAAGACTTCATGTTATTCCAACGCATCAGGTAGTAAACACTTACATCAAATAAAGTGGCAATTTCAGGTAGTTTATCCTTGGCTTTAACAGTGTAATACACTTTGGAGTATTGTGTTTGCTGAACCTGGGTTTGTACAGTTGCATTTGTTGCTTTCTTAGTGGAATCGCTGCTTGTTGTGGCAGTTGATTCAGTCTTTACTCCGGCAACATATTCAGGATATAATTTTTTCTGGTAATTGTAAATGGAGTCCTTTATCTGCGCAAATAAGGATGCTTTTGCGGATGGAAGACGCAATTCATATTTGTGTTCTTCATCTGCCGGAATGCGATATTTCTTGAACTGTGGATTCAGGTCGCGGATAACTTCATTCGGGACATTGAGCGTTGTTGTAAGCGTTTTGAAATCGAGTTCCCTGCTTACATAAACCGTATCGATGAGAGAAGGAAGATTAATCGTTTGCGGATATAAGTTATGTTCCCTGTGATAGGTGAATACATAGCTGGCTGCAATGAATGCAGGAACATATCCGCGCGTTTCCATAGGGAGATAATTGTATATTTCCCAGAATGTTTTTTTACCACCGGAACGGCGAATAGCCTTGTTAATATTTCCCGGTCCGCAATTGTATGCTGCGAGTGCAAGGAACCAGTCACCGAATGTATTGTAAAGATCCTTTAAATATAAAGCAGCCGCTACGCTGGATTTGTACGGGTCTTTTCTTTCATCCACATAGTTCGTTACATTCATGCGGTACAACCTTCCTGTGGAATACATAAACTGCCATAAACCTACAGCATTTGTGCGGGATACCGCTTCAGCATTCAGTGCGGATTCAACTACAGATAAATAACGTATCTCCAGTGGAATATCATATTTGATGAAGGTCTCTTCGTAGATGGGGAAGTAATAATCAGCAAGACCAAGCATTTTTTCCACCTGGTCGCGTTTACGCACAGCATAAAGATCAATAAATGATTTTACCATGCTGTTGTAAGTGAAAGGCATTCCGCTTTCCTTGGCCATTTTATAGATACGCTGGCGGTATACCGAGTCGTTGTATTCCGGAACCTGTCCCGGATGGAATCCGTAAACATTCGTAGCATTTTTAGTGCGCTGCGCCGCGGAGTTTTTCAGGTACCATAAATTAACAAGGCTATCCAGGTTCCCAATAATATCCGGACTTTCCTTGATTACATCCTGTCCGCCTTGTTGTGCATTGGCAAAATGGATATTCCCGACAGAAAATATAAATGAAAGAACACACAGGAAAAGCGGGCTTCCCATGATGTTCCAACGATATTTTGTGTTAAGATTTATCTTGCTCATGCAATTAATTTATTATTCAAAGTCATCTGCTCCAAAGTCCTGGTCTCTCATAGGCTTTGGAAAACTCTTCATCAGTAATTCAGAAAAGGCCAATAGTTTATCCTCTTCGAAAATACGGGAAATAATCTGAACACCAAAAGGCATGCCATTACTGTGCCAACCTAATGGCACCGATATGGACGGTACGCCGGCAAGCGCGGATTGTATTGTAAATATATCCGCGAGATACATGGCAATGGGGTCCTTTGTGTTTTCATTCAAGCGGAAAGCCGTGGAAGGAGATACAGGCAAAACCAGAAAGTCATTTTCCTCCAATAACTTATCCGTGTATTTTTTAATTATGTTCCGCACTTTTTGTGCCTTGGAATAATAGGCATCGTAATACACTTCACTGAGTACAAATGTACCGAGCATGATGCGCCTTTTTACTTCTTCGCCAAATCCTTCTGAACGTGAAGCAACAATAGTTGTTTCAAGGTTTTCAGCATGGGGACTGCGGAAGCCATACGTCATTCCTGCATAGCGGGA
>CAILMK010000579.1 GCA_903835275.1 uncultured bacterium
AGCATGATACTATCGGCATTAATAGCTCCTTTTACATCCAATTGATAAGTTGCGCTACTCTTCCCAATCGCTATTTTGTTTGTATTGTTATATACAGTAGTACCTGAAGTGGTCCATTGTGCAGCACCTGTTATGCCACTAATATTAGCCCATTTGCTACCATTGTATACATAGAAACTATCTGCAGTATTATCAAATACCAATAAGCCTGTAGCAGGAGAAGAAATTGCAGTTCTTTGCGTTGTAGACATGCGCGGCATCAATGCACCCTGTGTTGTAGATGTTAGATCCAATATAGCTGTTGAATTTGGTGTAGATGTACCCACTCCTACGTTTGCAGATCCATTTCCAAGTACGATCGCATTGTTTTGACTTGCCTTTGCATTGTAACCAATCGCAACTGAGTTAGTACCTCCGGCATACGCACCATCACCGATGGCAATACCATATTTTATACTCCAGCCAACAGATGCATTGCGTCCCATGGCAATTGAATATACACTATTGGTATACGCATTCACGCCAATTGAAATGGAACTTCTTCCATTGGTTTGTGCAATGCTTCCCAATGCAATTGAACTGTCAGAATTCGCAGCTGAACCATGACCAATTGCCATTGCGTCAGTTGTACTCCATGCAGCATAGGATTTGTATCCTATTGCAAGATCATACAAACTACAAGCAGAAGCATTATTGCCAAGCGCAAAAGCATGTTTTCCATTGGTGGATGATTTAATTCCTATTGCATAAGAACTATCTGAATTTGCTGCTGAACTTTGTCCTATCGCAACTGCATTGCTGATACTCCATGCAGTAGTTGCATTCGGCCCGAGTGCAAGACAGTTAGTAGCATTTGCGCTGGCGTTATTGCCTATTGCATATGAGCCTTTCCCATTTACAACAGCGTTATTTCCTATTGCAAAACCACTGTCATTACTAGCAGTCGCATTATATCCGATTACAACGTCGGCCTTATGGTTCCAGCCAATGTTTGCATTTGTTCCTATGACGTAGCAGTTTTGAGAATTTTGCACTGATGTTCCCTTACCCAGGCAAAGGGAATTTATTCCGATCAATCCTACCTGGGTATTATTGGTTTTCAACTGAAGGGCAACACTATCTTTAGTACCAAGGAAATTAGTAGATGCGCTTGTCCCTGAATTTCCTGCATTAGACCATGCACCGCTTGCAGCAGAAACCGTATTCCAGCTTAAAACCCCTGTTCCGTCATTGGTAAGAACAGTGTTGCTTGAACCTTGTGCAGTTGGTAAAGTTAAACTGTAAGAAGTTGAAGTTGCACCTGAATTTATAGTAACGCTATTACCATTTGTACTGTTTGAAAACAACATTGACCCATTGGTAGTGCTTCCTTTTCCTGTACGGATCGTTCCATTTACATCAAGACTATACGAAGGCGATGAGTTTCCTATACCAACGTACGATGAATTGTTATTATAAATATTAGTGCCGGATGTAGTCCAGCTTGAATTGATCTTATTTGAAGTTATGGATATACCTGTCCCTGCAGTATAGGTAGTAGTGGAATCCGTACCCGGTGCCCATGAAGTACCATTCCATTTTAAAACCTGGCCATTGGTACTTGGTGCTGTGCTGGAAACAGAAGTTCCATATAATTTATTCGCGTTCCATTGCGCAGTTGTATTTTGTGCAGCAATACTGGATCCGGAAATGGTAACACCTGTTCCTGCGGTATAAGTTGTACTTGTTCCTGTACTGTCATTTCCCGGCGCCCATGATGTACCGTTCCATTTTAATATTTGTCCGCTTGTTGGTGTACTACTGGAAACTGTATTGCCGTATAATTTATTTGCATTCCATTGTGCAGTTGTATTCTGTGCTGCAATACTTGAACCTGAAATTATGACTCCTGTACCTGCAGTGTAGGTATTTATACTGTCATTTCCCGGGGTCCAGGACGTACCATTCCACTTCAAAATCTGTCCACTACTAGGAGCTGTACTGGAAAGGGTTTTCCCGTATAATTTATTTGCGTTCCACTGTGCAGTTGTATTTTGTGCAGAAATACTGGATCCTGAAATGGATACTCCCGTACCTGCAGTATAAGTATTTATAGAGTCATTTCCCGGGGTCCATGAAGTACCGTTCCATTTTAATACCTGGCCACTCGTTGTCGGTGTAGTGCCGGATATAGTGCTTCCATTTAATTTATTGGCATTCCATAATGCTGAAGTATTCTGTGCAGAAATACTGTTTCCTGATACAGAAACACCCGTTCCAGCTGTATAGGTTGTGCCTGTTCCGGTACTATCGGTTCCAGGATTCCAGGAATAACCATTCCATTTCAGAACCTGACCGCTGGTAGGGGCTGTTGTGGAAACAGTCTTGCCATTTAGTTTATTAGCATTCCATTCTGCAGTCGTATTTTGTGCAGCAATTGTGCTTCCCGTAATGGTAATACCGGTTCCAGCCCCATATGTTGTCTGGGTATTGTTTTTCATGGATTTCTACAAGTTCCCATTGTAGTAGAAAAAACATGAAGAATCCTTGTCATAGACCATAAGCCCTGTTGCAGGACTAATGATTGCAGTTCGTTGCAATGAGCTAAGCCGCGGGGCAAGGAAGCCCTTGTTGGTTGATGTTACATCCAGCATCGCGGAATTATCAGGATTAGATGTTCCTACTCCCACCTGCGCATTGACATTCAATCCAAAAAACAGTAAAAGCACTGCTGCAAAAGCTGTGCGTTTCATTTGTAAAGTTGAGTTCATATTTGTGTAAAAATTATATTTTAATGCTTCAAAAAAAAACAATACTTTTCCCTGTACCGCATATCAGCGGCATTAGGTTGAAAACGGTTCGTGCAATTTGAATATGACAGTACGAAAACATGCAATTATTTATGCAGCTTAAGAACGTCACGTCCAAAAAACGGACCTGAAAAACTTTTTTATGTGATCTCACATAACCTATGGGTTAAATAGCTCTGTGAAGCGGATGGGGGCGGCAATCTTTTGTAAAACTATACTATCATGTTTTATATTTTGTTTGTCTGTATATACATCTAATATACCCTACAAAGTTAAGTTCGCCGTAAACCGGCATTTTCAGAAAGATATTGAAAACATGACATATGTAAGATTTTGCCGTTTTGTTGCTGTTTTTTAAAAAGCCCGTAAGACTAGCTTCTGGCAAAGACATGAGTGAATAAAGAAAGTTGCCAACTTTAAGAAAACTTTAAGATATTATCCAATAATTAAAATTTTGTATCTTTGAATCAAATTAATATTTATATACTATGAAAGTTCTCGCAATCGCAATCGCAACATTTTTCGCAGTAAATTTCGTATCCGCACAGGATAAGACTACCAAGGCTGTAACAAAAACTGAAACCAACACCAACACAAAGCCACATGTATGCACTTCTGCATGCAAGGGCGGAAAGTGTGTTTACGCACACGGTGAAAAAGGCCATGTTTGCACTGCTGCCTGCAAAAACACCAAGCCTGCTGCCACTACTAAAGGCGGTAAGTCTTAATTCCGAAAGGAAAAGAAATTAAATAAGCCATGTTCCTGTAAGGAGCATGGCTTATTCTTTTTATGGCTTGTTCTATTTCGCCTTTAACCTGTACTTCCTGAATAGAAAATATCCTGCTGCAACAAGTATGAAAAACCACCAAAGCCTCACCAGGAATACAAGTAATGATTCCAGAGCATCCCAGCCAATCTTAATGGATTCCCATAAGCGAAAACCGAGTCCGGGTTCGTATGCCTTAATATTACTTTCATTTTGCAACAATTCTCTTTTTATAGATTGCCGCTGATAAATAGACAGGTTAATAGTACTGAATTTTACCTGGTCCATCAGTGATAGGTTATTGATCTTTGCATTATCACCTTCTTCATCGGTTGTTCCTGATGCCGAAGTTACATGATCCTCAAAAACGATTGTCTGGCTGTAAGTGTTTCCGCCTGCAACTGCAGACTTCTTCTCATTCTTTGCAGCACGCTTCTGTGTTAATTCATTTGCGAGCAATTGCAATCCAATATCATTTGCTTTTATGACGCGGCTATCGAGGAAACTAACGAGTCTTGCTATACACTTTAAGGTAGTATCCATTTTTGTATTCGGCACGCGAATGGTCATATTATCCTCCACAGTAAAATAGGTGGTTTCCAAAGTGGAATCCGCACTGACGGGAATATTTGTTTTGCTATCCACTACACTCTGCAATTGGGTTGAAGTAACAAATCCGCCGAATTTAGTTGTAATATCCTCTATGGCATACGTGGCTTTTGTAACGTCCTTTACCCTGAATTTTATATCTGCCGTACGGATGAATTTCCGATCAGGATCCTTGCCGTTTTCCACAGCTGCCGATGAAGAAAGTCCACCACTTGTCGTTTTTAAAGAAGATAGGATGGACACAGCATCCTTACTCTCCGATGCATCGTGAATTTCCTTTCTACCGTTATTACACGCAAAAAACAAAACGGCTGCTGCCGGAATAAATAATAAATACCTTGGGATAGATTTCATTTTTTTAGAATTTAAATGTGATAATAAATCAAACAGCAAATTAGCTGCCAATTAAATTTTGAGGATCTAAAAATAAATGAAGGCGAAAAGGCGTTGGGCAAAATCATTACAAAAAGAAGATCCTTCCAGGATGACAAGTATGGTAGTGCATCATTAATGAACACAAATCATTCTTTGCCTCCATTCTTGTCATCCCCCCTAACCCCCTTCAAAGGGGGACTGCGCTTCGCGCTTAAATCCGAAATCGTAAATCCGAAATTAAAAATCATTTACACTTCGTAAAGACTTCCTTCTTTCAGCTTCTCGGCGTTTTCAGCGAGTTGCAGCGCATCTATGAGCGGATCTACGCTTCCGTTAAGGATATTATCGAGATCGTATAAGGTAAGTCCGATACGGTGGTCTGTAACGCGCCCCTGTGAATAATTATAGGTGCGCACTTTGGCAGAACGGTCACCTGTGGAAACCATTGTTTTTCTCTTGGTGGAAATTTCATCAAGATATTTCTGATGCTCCAATTCGTACAAGCGGCTGCGAAGGATCTTTATCGCCTTGTCGTAGTTTTTTATCTGTGAACGTTCATCCTGCATGGAAACCACGATGCCTGTCGGAACGTGCGTTAAACGAATCGCTGAATAGGTTGTATTCACCGACTGTCCGCCCGGACCGGAAGAACAGAATGTATCCTTGCGTATATCTGATTCCTTCAATTCAATATCAAAATCTTCCACTTCGGGAAGCACCGCCACTGATGCGGCAGATGTATGCACACGCCCCTGGGATTCCGTAGCAGGAACACGCTGTACGCGGTGCACTCCTGATTCGTATTTCATCCTTCCGTAGATCTTATCCTTGCCGGAAACAGTCAGGATAATTTCCTTGAAACCACCGGTAGTTCCTTCGTGCATATCAATGATCTCCACTTTCCAACCCTTCGCGTCAAAAAACTTGGAATACATACGGTATAGGTCACCCGCAAAAAGGGATGCCTCATCGCCACCTGAACCCGCGCGTATTTCAATGATCGCATTGCGGTCATCCATCGGATCTTCAGGAACGAGCATTAATTTTATTTCTTCTTCCATAGGATCCACCTGTGCAAGAAAATCATCCAGTTCCGCCTTTGCCATTTCACGGAATTCAGGATCCTTTTCCTCGGAAATGATCTTTTTGCTTGTATCAATGTTACTAAGCAAGTCGCGGTACTTCCTGTACATTTCGGTAATCTCACCCAAGCCCTTGTATTCCTTATTGAGCTGAGTATATCTCTTCATATCCGTCATGATATCCGGAGAAGTTAATTGCTCCCCCACATCTTCCCAACGGGTATTTATTTCCTGTAGTCTTTGTAGTAAATCCATAAATTTTAATTTCTATATTCGTCTGCTGAAATCCTTGTTCTAAATTATCCTTGTAATTTCCCTGACCCAAGTCTTCACTTTTGCGGGTAAGATCCTTACAGGATGACAAATCGAAAACTCTAAAGATTCCAACTAATACACATAACAAATAATTCCTTTTTTAGTTTGCGTCCAAAAGCGGCGTGATGCTGTCTTTACATCCACTACGTCGGGCGTAACGAACTGCAAAGGTACCGCCTTTTGGTCATTTGTCTCCATGTCATAATAGAATAAACTCCCGTCATGGTAGGTTACGATCGTATTTTTAAATACCTGAAAACTGAGCACATTCTTGATTGGCAGCATTTTATAATAGGTTCCATACTGGTCAAAAATGGCAATACCAGCCGATGGAATACTCATGTATACCCAGGGCGAGCTTTCCAGGAGATAGACAGGATTCAGGTCCTTTATCCCAAGGGTAGCCAGATTGGGTCCATTTGCATTCTGGCCGGGTTGCTTCAGGCGGGCATCATCAATATCATACACCCAGAAAGAGCCTGAACTTGCACGACATGCCGGACCAAACTGCCCTACCAGGTTCGGATCCATTGCAATTTCCGATACAATATTCAGTACGTCATCAGTAATGATGATTTTGCTTTGTCCGCTATAAAATATCTCAGGATTCAATGTATTGGTAACGTCTATGGAGCTTATCACACCGTATCCGGTAAACTGCCTGCCTGCTATAAATTTGCCTGTAGAATCGTATTTCAAAACTGCGTTCCCGGGTGTAATGATGTATAGGTTTTTTAAAATATCCGTTTCAACTATTTTAACTGCGGTATCCACCTGAAATATTTTACGAAGTTCCTGTGCCGATGAATGACTGATATTAACAAAAACAAGCATCACAAGAATAAATATTCCTGCCAAAAAACTCCTGTTTAAGTTAAAATAGTTCATGATTGCAATTGTAAAACTTCTTCAATGACATTCCATTTTTCATGTTCCATGGATGTCAATTGTTCAAAACGTTTCTTCATCAATCCCGGAGCCGCCAGTTTATTAATAAACTTGGATTCCCTCAGCACCCAGTGAAGATGGTCATCCAAAGCAGAACGAAGGGAATCATTCACTTCATATCCTACGTAAATATCAATGATCTTCTTTTTAACATTTTTCACAAGCATGTCAGACTGGATAGCCAGAATCTCCAACTCCATGTATTTTTCATGTTCATACTTTTTTTTCAGCCCCATCATGTAATTATAAAACTCCATGATCCTGGTATCAAAGTATGCCCAAACCAAGGCACAAACAAGTATTACTGCAATGAAATTAATTATCATATTTTTTCAATTCAAAAGTGTTTCCATCCCAGACTCCGTATGTAAAATAATTTATCCAGTCGCCGAGGTTTATATAGTGACTTCCGCCACCAATTTCAAGATCAAGTGGATAATGCCTGTGCCCGTAAATAAAATAATCTATATGTTGTTTTTTCAGTTCCTCCTTGGAATGGATAATGAGCCATTCCTTGTCTTCTCCAAGAAATTTAGAATCTGCATCGCCTGTATGCGCACGGCTGGTCCGTGAAAAATATCGCGCCATGCTCACCCCTGTATCGGGATGCAGCCTGCGGAACATCCACTGGTTAAACTTGCCCACGAATATCTTCTTCATAAACTTAAAACCATGATCGCCGGGCCCTAATCCATCACCATGGGCAAGATAAAACTTTTTCCCGTTGAATTCCCTGATGATGGGATGATGGTACACCTTGCAATTTATTTCCTTTGGTAAATAATCGCGAATCCACAAGTCATGATTGCCGCTGAATAAAACTATTTCAATTCCCTTGTCGGAAAGATCTGCCAATTTGCCCAGTAAACGTGTGAACCCCATGGGGACCACATTGCGGTATTCAAACCAGAAATCAAACATATCCCCCATCAGGTAAATGGCGGAAGCATCCGCTTCAATTTCATTCAGCCACCTGACAACCTTCTTTTCCCTAATCAATGATGCGTCGTGGTCAGGTGCACCCAGGTGAAAATCAGAAGCGAAATATATTTTTTTCTGTGAAGTCATTAATTGCTACAAAGATACGGATTGGAGGGTAAAGCTTCGTTAACTGATGGGTAGATTTGCCAAATCTTAAAGATTTTGAAAATCTAAAACAGGTAAAGGCCTAGCTAACCCCTGTCTTCATCAATGATGAAAACGTATATTTCTTTTGGGCCGTGAGCACCCAGAACCAATGTCCTTTCAATATCTGATGTGCGGCTGGGGCCTGTGATAATGCTCCAGGAGGATGATTGGGCCCCGTCATTCTTTTTGAAGAACTCCTTAAGTCCGTAAATAAGCTGGTCCCTATAGGCAAGGACGATATGGACAGGAGGATATGCGCTGATGGTACGCGATAAGTTTTTTCTTGAACTAAGTAATACACTTCCGGTGCGGGCTATGAGTGCATCGCAGCCGGTAATGCCGGCATCTGCAGTGAGGGAATCCTCTGCTTTAAGTTTCACAGGTAATTCCACATGGAGTAGCATTGTTTTCAATTCTTCTTCAAGACAAACAAGCTCTTTTAGATCCTTTTCTTCGATAAGGGATAAAAGCTGATCAAGAAAATGATATTCGTTTTTACAGAGTATAACGCTTCCCGCCACTTCTTCCATATTGGTGGAAAATACTTCCATCAGCGGACGCTCATCACGCACAAAAACGTCGGAATCAAAATCAAGGTCAGGATTAAAAAAAATGTCCTTTTGAAGCAGCGCTTTACGCAACTTCTTAAGGACTTTTTCTTTGGAACTTATTGGATCCGACATTACATATTCAGGTTAAATGATAATGTTGTTATACCTCCGTCGCGGCTTTCGGCTCCTCAGCTTCAGCAGGTTTATCCTCGGATCTTTGTGCTATGCCATTGGTATGCACTTCCACTTCCGGTTCGTGCAGATCAAAAGGGCGTTTGCCAAGCAATTCCACAAGATCGCTCTTGAAAATTATTTCCTTATCCAGTAATAATACCGCTACACTTTCCAGTTGTTCACGATGTGCAAGCAATACTTCTTTGGTACGTGCATACGCTTCTTCCACAAACTTCCTGAT
>CAILMK010000580.1 GCA_903835275.1 uncultured bacterium
CAGTAACCGGAGTATAACTTGTCACAGTTGTTCCCACCGGAAATGAAACTGCAGTAGTTGTACCTGTGCTTCCCATGGAATTAACAATGAGGGAGCCTGTTCCATCAGTAACGATAAAACTATTTGCGCTATATGCACTTATTTTAGCACCGTTTACAACTGTAATATTATAATTGCCTGCCTTGATAATTCCTTTTTTCAGGATCAGTGAATCATTTACTGTAATGCTCTTTCCCAGGGTGATGGTTCCGGAGCTGTTAACTGTTAGTTTATTTATCTTCGAGGTTGAAGATGGTAATTCACTTCCTGTAGTGCATGTTCCGTTATAAGTCATATTGTACGTTCCTGAAAAGGAAGGAGTACTTATTATTTTTCCATTTTTGCGTATAAGGGAAGCACCGGAAGATAAAGTAGCACTGTAGGAAACATTATCGAGTACGCCACTATACAATCCAAGTGTACCGCCAATGGTCAATGCTGTTTTCAGATGCAGTGAATCGGTATTATTTACAAAAAAGTTCATCGTCCCTGTTAGTGATCCTGAACTGACAGTATATGATTGGGAACTGCTTCCGTTAAATATAAAACATGAAGAAGTTGTGCTGAAATTTAAAGTGCCACCTGTCTGTTTGTAATTTCCTCCTATTTTCAGGGAGTCAGATAAAATCAGCGAACTTGATCCTGTGTTATCTATTTCAAGGTTTCCTGAAATGGAAGCCCCGCTCATTGTAGAAGCAACGGTTTGTTTGGACGCGTTCCATGTGAAATTACTAAAGTTCTGGCTGAGACCGCCTACTGCTGTAGAAAGGTTATTGGTAGTAGGATTATTCACTATACATGTGGATCCGCTTTGCCATGTAATGGTCGGAATGCTTCTTGCATCATTACCATTGCCACACTCCTGGTAAAAGGTTCCGGTGGAAGAAAATGTAAATGTTCCTGTCCTTGCTACGGATGTAATATTGGTATTCACAAATGTCCCATCTACCAATCCATTGGTAAGGGTTAGTGTATACCCGGCACCTGCATGAGTCAGTGTCGCACCTGCGCCGATGTACAACGCGTCAATAGTCTGTGTACTGGCACCAAGTTTGGAGGTCTGCCCGCTTCCCATTAATGCGTATGCACGTAGTGGAGTAGCAGAATAATGGTATGCTTTATCGCGCATATAAATGAGATAGGTATACGTGCCTTTTAGGGCTGTAGAAGTATCGCTGCCGGAAGTGGCAGAAGTACCATTGGAGATAACAGACCATGTTCCGCTGCTTGATATACTTGTAGGCCCCGTTTTTACTGATGGTGAATAATCAACATAATCACTTAGAGTCGGGCTGCTTTGTGTATAGCTGTTCGTTCTTAATATCAGGCAACCGTCAATACCGGATACGCTATCTGCGCCGGATGTCAAGCTGAAGTTAAGTGCACTTGAATTTGAAACTGATAAATTGGATCCGCATGTTGGAGCGGTTGCATCAGTAGTCTTTGAAGTTGAAATATACATTACAAAATCATCGAAATATATATTCATTGATGCACCGTTGGAAGCCCTTGCACCGGCAAGTACCGGATAATATGTATTGCCATCCGTTACCGCAAAAGTATAGGACATCTGGCTCCATGAAGTTGCTGTAGATACAACGCTGCTGGTCTTGCTTACATTATTTGCTTTATCATATATACCAAGGAATGCATTGCCACTGGCATTATCTGCCTTCATTTTCGCAATAATGGTAATATAGTAGGTACCTGTGGAAGGTACTGTTATTCCGTAATTATAATTGGCAATGTTACTATAACTGTTTCCTAAGCTTTTTGTGGGAGTAGTCAGTTTGGCTGAATAGACGCCACTGTTTGCCGTCAAGGAAGCAACCCATGTTCCGCTCCCGGAGGTGGTCCAATCGGAAACGCCATTTTCAAATCCTGTAGCAAAGGAAGCAGGCAACGCCGTACCGGTCGAAGCCATGCTATTACTAACATTTGAAAAGTTAAATGTTACTGTAAGTCCAATAGCTAAAGCGAGTAAAGAGATGGTTCCTGCTACGAGGATATGTCTCCTGCTCAACTTCATTTTTTGTTTTTGAACCTGTTTTAATTGTAAACGTCTTTTCATAAATTAAGCTATTTATGCTGTGAGTTGAAATAGGATGGAGCATGCAATGTGTGTTTGCAAAATCTGCGATATGTGCATAGTATTTCTCCATGTGGTCAAAATTACCTTTACCTGAAGCCGGGGTTTTGACAATCGGGACTCCATTATGCCAGATGTAAGGAAATCAGGTTTTGCGTCAGGTTTTTAATTTGAAAAATAAGATGTCTTGTTTTTAAATGTATGAAAATCAAATAAATACAAAACTTATTGATTAATGTTTGCTATAAAGCCTGGTCTTTCCCGGAAAAAGGAAGAGTTGAAAAATCCAAAATCTTCCCCCAAAAAATCACAATTCCTTTAATGAACTATGTTGTGATATAAATCATTTTCTTTTAAAACGACATGGAAATTCGGGGTTGAAAAGGCGAAGTCTGAATTTCTTGGTAAATTGCGCCTTCAAAGTGGGCTATATGCATGTATTAGATTTTGAAAAACCTGTAAAGGACCTTGAAAAACAGTTGGAAAAGGCTCGGGAACTTGCTGTAAGTGATGAAAGTGGCTTACAGGAGAAGACGGTTCAGGACATGGAAGAGAACCTTGAAAAACTGAAAAAGGAATTGTACGGACACCTTACGGGTTGGCAAAAAGTGCAGCTTTCCCGACATCCGGACAGGCCGTATACCGAAGATTATATTCAGAATATAAGTGATGATTTTATTGAACTTCACGGCGACCGTAATATTGGCGATGATAAAGCCATGATCGGCGGATTCGGAAGCATTGACGGGCAAACCGTAATGTTTATTGGCCAACAAAAGGGGCGTAATACCAAGCAACGCCAGTTCAGGAATTTCGGAATGGCGAATCCTGAAGGATATCGCAAAGCATTGCGATTAATGAAACTCGCGGAAAAATTTAATAAGCCCATCGTTACTTTAATAGATACTCCCGGCGCTTCACCCGGACTGGAAGCAGAAGAACGCGGACAAGGTGAGGCTATAGCCATGAACCTGCGCGAAATGTCCGTTTTAAAAGTGCCTGTTATATGTATAGTAATAGGAGAGGGGGCATCCGGCGGTGCACTTGGAATAGGAATCGGTGATAAGGTTCTGATGATGGAATACACCTGGTATTCCGTGATCAGTCCGGAAAGTTGTTCTTCTATCTTATGGAGAAGCTGGGACTACAAGGAAGCTGCGGCAGAAGCCTTGCAACTTACCTCTGATAAAATGCTCGCGCAAGGATTAATTGACGGCATCATTAAGGAACCACTTGGTGGCGCACACAACGATCCGCAAAAAGCATTTAAGACCATAAAAGCAGAGATCAAAAAGCAACTGAAAGAACTAAGTCTGCTCACTCCTGACGAGCGCATTAATGCGCGTATTGAGAAATTCTCAAATATGGGTGTGTACGCGGAGTAGATTTTAATTTATAGGTCCTGCTTTATCCAATTCACTTTGTATGCGTGGCATATCAGCTTGGATTTTTACCCGTATTTCATCAAGTGATGCATTAAAGGCAATAATCGGAACTTTTGTCTGGAAAGTATACATATTCATCCATTGTGAAGCTTGTCCAGTCCCTGTATACCTTCCTATCAGTTCATGTTTTGAATTATAGATCAATATTTCTGATTCAGTATCGTTTACACCTTTCAATGTAGGTGCGCCGAGCATTGCAGGAAAAAAAAGTAAACATGCTTCTGCAATTAATACACCCTTGCATTTGACACTTCCAACCGAATTAGTCTTTAAGACAATATAGCCATATTTTTTTCCATAAGGATTGGTAAGGTTATCATCAACCTCCTTGTTGAAAATCCTAAGGGTCATTTCATTTGACTGTACGTTGGCATGATAATAGTCGTCAATGGATTTTTCCATTGAAGGTAACTTAGGATTTATTGGTTTATTACTTGGCTTGTAGTCGGCAAGAGTAATTGCCGATCCACATGATTGCAATATAAATGCACTAGTAATATAAACAATGATATGCCAAAAGGAAAGCTTGTTTTTTTTCATAATAATAATTAATAGTATTGCAAAAATAAAGAATTTTCCTGAAATAACAGGTTGGAGAAAGTTTTTACAAACTCCCCTTGTTAAATATCAAATCAATAATACTCAGGTTCGGAATAAAACCTGTTCTTTCCATGAATGTTTGTGAATAGGGTTGTGGAATAAATCCGGAATCATTTACAGCATGTTTTTCCTTGGGGTGAATATGATTCCTGAAATCAAGGCATTCTTCATTCTGATGTTCTGAAAAAAGTCCAAGTTTTGCCTCTGGTATCTTCAGTATTTTCATGGAGGTTTTCAAAAGTCCAAGATCAAAGTCCCAAAGCAAGTCGTGTTTTTTTTCAAAAAATGGCTCGAAGTACATGGAGTAGTGTTCAAAATACGGGGCCTTACCATACGCAGATTTTATGCTGTGCCAGTGTTCCCTTTGCCACCTGCCGGAATTGTCAATTTCAACTTCCCTGGTTTGAATATGCGTTTTTCCTTTTTTAAGGGGAATAATTAAATTCTGGATATTATTGGCACCCGCTATCCTGCAGCGGTTGCGATAGCTTTGCTTTTGGAAAGTTTCGGTATCATCCAAGAGAATTCTATTTTCATTGGAAAATTTTGAAAAGAATTGCATGGGAGGCAGGAATTGTATTTCAATCAGGATATTCATGGTTAATTAGGTGCAAGTTAGGGATCAGTGACTTAATTCAGGAATTTATTTACATTTGCAATACTAAACTAAAAATAACTAAGATGAAAAAGACAACGTTATTAGTCCTGTCCTTGCTTTGTATCTCATTTTCAGCATTTGCACAGGCATTGGACACCAAGAAAGTATATGAGTATAAAATTCATACCAATGATCCGGAAACCGATGCTCCGAATCTTTGCCTTCAATTATCACCTGTTACCATGAGTTTCTCTAATGCAAGCTATGATGTAGGGTATGCGCTTGGAGGGTATTACCTTATTAATAATACTGTAAAACTCGGGGCAAGTATAGGCGGATCGTATTTCAATAATCTTGCAACGTATTCTCCTTCGCAGGATAATACGACTGAAGGTGTTGCCCCGGTGAACGGGAAAACGCAGAACAGTTCGTTTAATTTGGATGCGGCGGTATTCTTTATCAATAACACTATTCAAAAAGATAGAATGCACACAGTTTCCAGCTCAGGCAATACAGAATATGTAATGAAATTGCCGACAAATGTTTTAGTGCTTCATGGAGCACATGTAGGTTTTACCAGTTCACGGACCTTCGTAAGCTCGTATACTGATAATCCGATTGCTTTTGATAATGTGGCATTTGTGGATCCGTCCGATGGAACAATGCTTAGCCGTTCATTACTTAATATCGGATATATAAGGAGATCGAGTGTAAATCTAACTTATTCCGTCAAGGATGTTGGTGACAGGCAAAGCTGCTATACTAATGAGTTTTATGCAGATATTTTATTAGGTA
>CAILMK010000581.1 GCA_903835275.1 uncultured bacterium
AGGCAAAAGCAGGAAGTAATGTAAGCCAGATGTATTATGCAAAAAAAGGCATCATTACTGCGGAAATGGAGTACATTGCCATTCGTGAAAACCAGCGCCTCGCGGAAATGCGCGCCACTATGAATGGATTGACTTCATTTCATCCGGGACAAAATTTCGGCGCGAATATGCCTGCATCTTTCATTACTCCGGAATTTGTAAGAAGTGAAATTGCACTCGGCAGGGCTATCATTCCAAATAATATAAATCACCCGGAAAGCGAACCGATGATCATCGGTAGGAATTTTCTTGTGAAGATCAATGCTAATATTGGAAACTCCGCTGTCTCCTCCAGCATAGAGGAAGAAGTTGAGAAAGCAGTATGGGCATGCCGTTGGGGAGCAGATACGATTATGGATCTATCCACAGGAAAAAATATACATGAAACACGTGAGTGGATCCTGCGCAATTCTCCTGTGCCGATCGGTACCGTTCCAATCTATCAGGCACTCGAAAAAGTGAATGGTAAAGCGGAAGATCTTACCTGGGAAATTTACCGCGATACACTCATTGAACAAGCGGAACAAGGCGTGGATTATTTCACTATCCATGCGGGCGTACTTTTACGTTATATACATCTTACCGCAAAACGAGTTACCGGAATTGTATCACGCGGTGGTTCCATCATGGCTAAGTGGTGCCTGGCGCACCATAAAGAAAATTTTCTTTATACACACTTTGAAGATATTTGTGAGATCATGAAAGCGTACGACGTTGCATTTTCACTGGGAGACGGATTGCGTCCGGGTTCTATTGCAGATGCCAATGATGCAGCGCAGTTCGCCGAACTGGATACACTGGGTGAACTCACTCAAATTGCATGGAAACACGATATACAAACCATGATAGAAGGCCCCGGTCACGTACCGTTGCACAAGATAAAGGAAAACATGGATAAGCAACTTGAAATTTGCAAGGATGCTCCATTCTATACACTTGGGCCATTAACTACTGATATTGCTCCGGGATACGACCATATCACTTCTGCCATTGGTGCAGCGATGATCGGTTGGTTTGGCACTGCGATGCTGTGCTACGTTACGCCCAAGGAACATCTGGGATTACCGAATAAAAAAGACGTGAAAGACGGCGTAATCACCTACAAACTCGCGGCACACGCTGCAGATCTTGCAAAGGGACATCCATCAGCGCAGATACGCGATAACGCACTTAGCAAAGCGCGCTTTGATTTCCGCTGGAACGACCAGTTTAATTTATCACTGGATCCTGATACTGCACGTGAATTCCACGATGAAACCTTGCCGGCGGATAATGCTAAATCAGCGCACTTCTGCTCCATGTGCGGACCGAAATTCTGCTCTATGAAAATAACGCAGGAAGTACGTGAATATGCGAATAGTTTATCACTCGATGAACAACTCGCCCTTGAAACAGGCATGGAAGAAAAGGCAAGGGAATTTGTAGAAAATGGATCTGAAATATATTTTTAAAAAATAATATCATCGCGAGCAAGAAGCAATTATAAAAATAATACCTGAATGGAAATAATTTTATTTACACAACCGGATTACTGGGATTACGAGCAAAAAGTAATTGAACGTTTTTTCAAAGCGGGATTGAAAATATTGCATATCCGGAAACCTGAATATTCCACCGAGCAAATGATGGAATATATTGAGAAAATTCCTAAGAAATACCGTGACCGTGTTGTGATCCATTCACACCACGAACTTGCAGTACAATATGGGCTGAGAGGTATCCATATTACAGAAGGGCACCGCAAGGAAAAGAAATTATTGAGCGTAAAAATATTTTTCTATCGTGTCTTCAGGCCGAAACTGACGATCAGTACCAGCTTTCACAGTTTGCACAGCTTCAGAAAAGTAAAACGCAAATATGATTATGTAATCCTGAGTCCTGTTTTTGACAGCATTTCCAAAAAGGACCACAAACCACCGTTTTCACTCTCAAATATCCAGGATACACTTGCAAAAACACAATACAAAGTAGTTGGTGTGGGAGGAATGGATGAAGATAAGATCCAGACTGCAAAACAAATGGGGTTTTATGCCGTGGGTGTTTTGGGAAGCATCTGGAAAGATGAAAATCCTGAGGAGAAATTGAAACGTATCATGGAACTGGCTTTATAAATCAATGTCCGAAGAAAAACATAATGCCGTATTATCCATCGCCGGATATGATCCTTCAGGAGGT
The DNA here is from genome assembly GCA_903835275.1 of uncultured bacterium. Classification (GTDB taxonomy): domain Bacteria; phylum Bacteroidota; class Bacteroidia; order CAILMK01; family CAILMK01; genus CAILMK01. The sequence goes on from CAILMK010000581.1 coordinate 2,215, forward strand.
GCAGGAGTTCTTGCGGACTGCAAGGTTTTCGAAGCACTTGGAAAATACGGATGTGCAGTCAGCACAAGTATTACTTACCAGAATGATATTAAATTTTATGGCGTAAAGTGGTTGCTTTTTGAAGAAATAAAAAAGCAGTTTATTCCGTTGACGGAACGTTTTGAATTCAAATATGCAAAGATAGGACTGATTGAAAACCTTGATGTTTTATCAAAGTGCATAGTACTTTTAAAAGAATACTATCCATCCATAAAGATCATCTGGGATCCTATTATAAAAGCAAGCGCCGGATTTGAATTTCATTCGGATATAGACAAGGAAAATTTATTTTCAATTTTGAAAGAATTGTATCTGGTCACTCCTAACCTAGAAGAATCAAAAATACTTTTTCCCTATAATTTTGAGAACGCAATTTCGATTTGCAATATACTTGTAAAGGATTGCGAACCGGAATGCGGCAATGCAGTTGATACTTTATTTTATGAAGGAAAGACTCATGTCTTCACTGAAAAGAAATTAAACGGTTACGAAAAACACGGTTCAGGTTGCGTGCTTTCCGCGGCAATTACATCTTATCTGGACAAAGAAAACTCCGATCTTGTAAGCGCTTGCGCAGATGCAAAAAAATACACGAAAGACTTTTTATTTACCTCTGAAAAAAGAATAGGTTACCACCATGCCATCAGCTATTGACGTATCAAAAAAAAAAGCAACGCTGCACTATCTCACACAGGATGGAGTAACGGGATACAGTCATGCTGATCTTGTAAAGATAGCCTGCGATGCCGGAGTGGATTGGGTGCAGCTTCGTGTAAAAAATACACCGGAAAACGAATGGCTGAAAATTGCAGAAGAAGTAAAAAAAATTACTGATTCATATAATGCGACACTTATCATTAACGATAGTGTTTCCATTGCAAAAGAAATAGACGCTGGTGGTGTGCATCTCGGAAAAACCGATATGTCACCGATGGAAGCCAGAACAATTTTAGGCGAGAATAAAATTATTGGCGGCACTGCAAATGACGCGAAAGATATAGAAAAATTAATGCATTCAGGTGTTGATTATATCGGGCTCGGACCGTTCAGATTTACACAAACAAAAGAAAATTTAAGTCCCGTTTTGGGCATTGAAAAAACAAAAGGGCTGTTGGATATTCAACAGGGAATTCCGGTGATACTTATTGGCGGCATACTTGCAAGTGATGTCGCTGAAATAAGATCAATCGGAGCATACGGCATAGCCGTTTCATCAGCGATAAATTTAGCAGAAGATAAAAAAGGAATGGTGAAAGAGTTTATAGGACTAACAAATAGACAAAGGATGTCATCCTGAAAGGATCTTCTTAAGTTAGTGATAAGATGAAATTATTTGTATACATCAAATTATCACTAATGCGGGCAAGGTTCCTTCTGAATGACAAATGAATTAAATTAGAAACAAATGCAAACATTAAAAATAGCAGACAGGGAATTCACATCACGATTGTTTTTAGGCACCGGAAAATTCGGTTCCAATAAAATGATGCGCGATGCAATTTTAGCATCAGGTTCAGAATTGGTAACAGTAGCACTGAAGCGCATAGAAACAGACGGAGAGAATGATGAAATGATTCATCATATTCTTGCGGATCATATTCAATTACTACCAAATACCAGCGGGGTACGCAATGCAAAGGAAGCCATACTTGCCGCGCAACTGGCACGCGAAGCACTGCAAACCAACTGGCTCAAACTGGAGATACATCCGGATCCGCGTTACCTCCTGCCCGATCCAATTGAAACATTAAAGGCAGCTGAAGAACTGGTAAAACTTGGTTTCATTGTTTTGCCATACATTAACGCTGATCCCGTTTTGTGCAAGCGCCTGGAAGATGTCGGCACTGCTGCTGTTATGCCGCTCGGTTCGCCGATAGGAAGCAATAACGGTTTGCAAACCATAGCCATGTTGCAGATCATAATTGAACAAAGCAATATCCCTGTTATAGTAGATGCAGGAATCGGCGCACCATCACACGCTGCACAAGCACTGGAAATGGGTGCAGATGCAGTATTGGTAAATACAGCTATCGCTATAGCGGGTGATCCGGTACAAATGGCGCACGCCTTCCGCAAGGGTGTAGAGGCAGGACGAATGGCGTACGAGGCAAGGCTCGGAGTAAAAACCACTGTGGCAATGGCATCTAGTCCGCTGACTTCATTTTTGGATTAAAAAGAATGAAAATTACTCCTTTAAATAGCACCCACTGGCAACAAGTTGAAGAAATATATCTTCAGGGAATAGCTACGGGGAATGCCACTTTTGAAACGCAAAGTCCCGGTTGGGAAAAGTGGAGCGCTGCGCATCCGGAAAATTTTCGTTTTGTAAGCCTGGATGAAAATAATATCACCGGATTCGCTGCTTTAAGCCCCGTTTCCGCAAGGCACGTTTATAGAGGTGTCGCAGAGGTGATGATCTATGTTCACGAAGATCATCGCGGAAAAGGAATTGGAAAAGAATTGCTTTCTTACCTGATCAATAAAAGCGAAGAACTTGGTATGTGGACATTGACTGCGGGAATATTCCCGGAAAACATTCCAAGCATTGAACTGCATAAAAAACTTGGTTTCCGCGAAGTAGGATATCGTGAACGAATTGGAGAAATGAATGGTGTATGGAGAAATACCATCCTGCTGGAAAGACGAAGTAAAATTATTTAAACTTACACGCTTTGAACCTTACAACTTTTAAAGATACTTTCAATCACTATTCCTGGGAGGAAATAAACGACAAGGTTTATTCCCGCACGGCAAGGGACGTGGAGCATGCGCTTGGAAAAGAGAAACTGAACCTGGATGATTTTGCAGCACTGATCTCCCCTGCTGCGGCACCCTATCTGGAAATCATGGCGCAAAAAAGTCATGCGCTCACCATGAAACGTTTTGGCAATACCATACAGATGTACGTGCCAATGTACCTATCCAATGAATGTCAGAATATCTGCACCTATTGCGGATTCAGTTTCGATAATAAAATTGCACGCAAGACACTTACGGATGAAGAAATCCTGAAGGAAGTTGAAGTAATAAAATCATACGGATACGATCATATACTTCTTGTAACCGGTGAAGCAAATCGTACCGTTGGTATAGATTATATGGATCATGCAATAGAATTATTGAGACCACATTTTTCAA
>CAILMK010000582.1 GCA_903835275.1 uncultured bacterium
AAAATCGTTTCTGCAATTATGCACAATAAGGCGAGGATTACAAACCATTTCCATAGTCCCGAACCTTGTTTTATATCTTTTATTTCAGTGGTGAGCGATGCCTTGCTTATATCCAGCATTTTTAAATTCAGCGCTGCTCCCTTTTCTTTTATTTCAGCGTCACTCAAAAACTTCATCACACTTTCATCGCGGTTATAATTGAAACCGAATGCCTGTCCGCTGTTTTTTTCACTGTTAGAGGAAACAAGGTCAAAAAATCCGCTTTCCCTGATCAGCCCTTCCACATACAGGTTAATGTTGCCATCTATGCTGCGTTGCGGAAGCGTCTCTTCAAATTTATCTTTTTTCAGCTTATAAATGTGCTCCTTGTCATCACTTGGGGAAGATTTTATGTTAATATAATTATCCACGCCGAGCGTATAGGATGTTTTTTCGAGGGTACTGTGGTACAATGCCATCTTGTACAAAAGCGGTAAAAACAGCGCATGATTGGCAAAGTTTGTCCATGTTTCTCCCAAAGGCACTGCACAAACAAATAGGAAGCCTTTCCCTACCGGAACCATGGTTAAAAATGGATCCCCATTGCTTAGTTTCAACAGGCTTATGGCGCGGCTTCCTGAGGGCAATTCTATCTTGAAATATTTTTTTGCCTCGGGCAGGTTTATATTCTTTGGAACGTCCTCAAAAATATTCTGGAAGAATGGATTTTTAAGGTCAATGTTTTCTACACTGCTTGCAGTAAGCGAAGTTCCTGAAATAGTACCTGCCTGGCAGGAAGCGAGCAACTGGTTATAGGTATTTTCATCCGCATTATCCCCGGAAGGGATCAGGAGTAAATTGCCTCCGTTTTCAACGAAGCTTTTCGCGGAAGATGCAAGTCCCGAACTCAGGCGGCTTACTTCATTCAGGGTAATAAATTTATAATTTCCAAAAGAAGAATAATCGATATTGCCTTGTGGAATCTGCTCAAACTGGAAGGCTTTCTCTGCCCCGAAAACCCTCGCAACGCTGCTTGTAAATTTGTCTCCGTTGATGGCAAGTACAGGAATGAATTTGGCAACCGGAAATGTAAAATACCAGTTGTCATCAAAGGTGATAGGGTAGTCGTTAATCTGTAATTGTGCCTTGTTGACGCCTTCATCACTGATGGTGAAATTCACCTTTACTTCCGCTTGTCCGTGTGCGGCTATATTGAAGTTGGAAAGCGCCTTTTGTTTTCCGTTTATTGTCAGGGTAAGAGTGCCTTCTTCAATATCCTTGTCAGAGGCATTGACCACCTTGGCAAATACAGTATTTGCCTGGTTGACCTGCCACACGCTGTTTTCAAACCAGGAAGTGTCTATGTAAACGTTATTCTGCTCATTTGCCTTGAGCGGGACGGCTGTATAAATAATCCCGGTGTCTTTGGTAAGTTTGGGGAAATCGGCCATGCTTTCCTGGAAATCGCTGAATAAATAAACGAATTTATTGGAGCTTTCCGCATCCCTGAAGGATTCCCTGGCACGGGCATTAATTTCAGACAATTTCCTGCTAACAGGGCTTACCGCTACCTCATTTAATAATTGCAAAAACTCTCCGCGATTGAACCATCTTTTATGTTTAGTTTCAAAATCATTAGTCAGCAGTTGGAAGGCATCGCTTTCCCTGTACGCCTTTGCTGTTTCCTCGGCTTTTTTTCTTGCAAGTTGCAAAAGATCCCCTTGCGCGCTTACATTGGACATGCTGAATGAATTATCCAGATAGATGAAAACATAGTTTCTCCCGGGATTAATGAGGCTCTTTTTATGGGGTGTATAAGGTTGCGCGAAGGCGATAATAATGGCTGCCAAAGCAAGCATCCTGATTGCAAGCAAAAGCAAGTGCCTTAATCTGTTGCGTGACTTTGACTCCTGCTGTATATCCGTCAGGAAACGGACGTTTGTAAAGAGTATTTTTTTGTACCTGCGGAAGTTGAATAGATGAATGATTACCGGAATGGCAAGCGCGAAAAGAGCGTAAAGAAATTGCGGATAAAGGAAATTCATCTAAAATGCAAAGTTAAGATAAAGCACTCATAACAAAAAGCCCGCCAATTAGCGGGCTTTAAAGGGTATTATTCCATTAATTACTGCTGTACCTTACTGCTTATCTTTATAGAGCCGGTAGTGCCGCCTGTTACATTTAAAACGGTAAAGATTCCATACTTGCCAAGTGCGGTCCTGAATGCGACAGTAGAACCTGCTACAAGGTGAGTAACCTTGGAGGATTCAGTTGCAGAGGAGTTGACATATAAATTTTCAAGGGAAGCAGAACTACTAGAATTTGTATAATCTGCCAGCGATGCTTTCTTAAAGGTAGTGGCATTTGGATTTGACCAGTTGATGGCTCCATTATATGCTGCCTGTGTACTTGAATCCGCAGGAGCGCCTATGGCAGTACTATCAGTAGCATTAAAATAGTAGGCAAAGTCCATTGAAAAGGAATTAAGCTGGGCGCCTTTTGGCGAATTTGCAGCACCGGCCTTTGTGTCATAAAAGTTACCGTAGGTTGTACTCCCCTGGGCACTAATATTTACGCTGTCGCCCTGGTAGATATTCTTGAATACATTGATATGGTAGATGGCAACAAGGGAATTTCCCTTTACATCTGTTATTGTGAAGTTGAAAGTATAAATATCCCCTGCTTTTGCAGTCACAGGCACAGTATAGGTATACTGAGTACCCATGAATGTGGTATTGGCAGGGAAGGTGGTATCTACATTTCCTACAGTTGCAGTACTACCATTCGGATTTACTACCACGATGGTTAATTTAGCTAACGGAGTATTGGTGGAAATATTTGAACTGGCAGAAACTGTAAAAGGAACTACTGTACCAGCTGCCTCTGACTGGTCATAATTGGGCGTAACGACAATATTTGGTGATCCGCCTGAAGCATCAGAGGGTTTGGTGCAGGACCCTAGCAAAAGAGTTCCGAAAGTAATAAGCAGTAGTAATATCCTGGTGTATTTCATTAGTTCAATGTGAGATTATTTTGTTGCCTGTTTTGACTTAACCTGAGAGCAAAGGTAAAATTGATATAAGAAAAAACCCGCCTTGCGGGCGGGCTTTTTCTTATAATAAGTTATGTTTTTACAATTGTACTATAACGTTATATGTAATAGAGCCACTGTTTGTAGCATCTAATGCTGTAACATTGAATACACCATACTTGCCGGCAGCAGTTTTAAATGCAACTACAGATCCAACAGTCAGGTTCGTTGCAGAAGTAGAAGCAGTACCTGTTGCACTTGTATATGCATTCTTTACATCAGCTGTGGATACAATTGAAGAAAATGTAACACCAGATAATACCTGGAGCATTGTAGCATTTTCAACTGTCCATTTGGTTCCTGTGGTAGCGTCAGAGAAATACGATGGATAGTTAGTATTAGCATACGCATCACTTGGTGCAGCTATTGTAGCCATTTCAGTACCGTCATAGAAATATACGTAATCTACAGAAGACTGGTTTGTATAAGCTTGCGACCTTGTGAAAATATTCCCGGATGCAGATCCGTAGAAACTTCCTGCTGTTGCACCTTGTGCGCCTAAAGTCTTTCCTGTAAATGATTGTACAGTTGCCTTTACAGTAACAGTGCTAGTGGTTGTGCTGGTAAGTCCTGCATTATCTTTAATTGTAAAAGTTATAGTGTACATACTATTAGCAGACGCAGAAGCAGGAACTACAAAGTATACACTTCTGCCATAGGTAGCAACTTTTGAGAGAGCATAAGTACTATCATAAGTACCTATGGTTCCTGAAGTGCTTTGAATGTTAACCTCAAGACTTGTCAGCGCAGAAGTAGAGGTAGTATTTTGATTTGCGACTACTTGAAACAGAATCACATCCCCGGGACCCGCTGTCTGACTAGTGGGAGTAACCACTATGGAAGGATTGTTAGGTGTGGAATTGTCTGTTTTTGAACAAGACGCCAAACCAATTGTGCCAATGGCTAAGAGGAGGAATAATTTCTTAAAGTTCTTCATTCTAAAGTTTAAAATTTAAATGTATACTATATTATTAATTACTTAACGGCATTCATAAATTCAGGAGACTTCCAGAACTTCATGAACTCAAGGTCATTCTTGGCTTTATCGCGCATGCTTGGATCCATTTGGATAGCACGGGTGATAGCAGTTGACATTAGAGTCTTGTCATTCTTACGTGCACCGATAACAGCCTTCAGATAATAGTCTTCAGCTTTCTTATCGTTATTGCACTCGATTTTATTCAATGCTTCGTCATAGCTGCCTTTCAAAGTGTATGCCAGTTCTACGTTATAATCGCACTGACTTGCAGGGAAACTACCTGTAGCTTTTTCGTACCAACCGTATTTGATGAAGAGGATACCAAGGTTGTTATCTTCTTTCACGCCATCAGTCTTGGCAGCGGAATAACCTGTTTGAGCCATATCATACTTGCGGGCAAAACGATTTGCAACTGCAAGGTTACTGGAGATAGTATCATTAGCAGGATATTGAGTATGCAGTTTTTCGAACATGCCTTTAGCCTGGTCTATTTGTGCATTTGATTTAAGAGCAGTAGTTTCATCCTTAACTCCCATTGCGCCTTGTTTCAAAACGATAGCAGCATAGTTGTTTTGACCTGTCCAGTCATTAGGATATTTTTCAGCATACATCTTATATATGTTAGCGCGCTCGTTAATGTCTGTAACGTTTGCAGCAAGAATAAGCATTTCCCTTTGGCTCAAAGTAGAATCAGCACCTTGTTGGTGAGCAGCTTTTACTTCATCAGCTGTACGGGTACGGCCTACCATTGTTGTAGTAACTGAACCAAGACCTTGAAGATATACTTCAGTCCTTCTAAGCCTTGGAAGAATATTCCTTGCAAGATCATTCCAAACAGATTTCATTGAACGCAAAGCTGCTTCCTTTTCATCCGGGCTTTGGTTAGAGTTAATTACAGCAAGAACATCTGCTTTGCCTTTCATATTGGAACGCTCAACAAGAGTTTTCATTCCTGCCCAGTCTTCACTTGCATCAGGTTGTTTAACAAAGTTTGCATCGTTAACTTCCTGAACGCCTAACCTCTTGAATTCTTTTTTGGTAAAATCAAAAGTAGAAGCTGCACGTTCCTTGCAAAGTACAGTGTTGCGGCCCATTTCACCATCCGGAGATGCATAGGATTTGAATACTACGCCGGTAACTTTACCACCTTTCGTCATTTCTTCTCTTAGAGCTTTTTCGTCAGCGGCCTGATCCATCTTGCCTTTCTTGCCTTTACCAGCCTTGGCAGTTTCCTTAGGACCAATTAACTTGTCCAACAAACGTGCAGCAGGTCCTCTTTTTGCAGAATCCCTTAGTGAACCTTCATTGATTACGTAATAGAAAACCATGTTTGGCCTTCCCAGGTTTTTCATATCCATTGCGTTAGCAGAACCTTTTCCACCACCAACGGTAGTATCATAAAGGTTAGGATGCTCATTTCCTGTATAGAAATAAATGTCATCATACGGCTTAACACTCAATGAAGTAGTTATTGTACCGTGAGTTGAGGAATCCCTCTTGCCGCTGTAACACTGATTCAATTCATCGTAGTTGGAGGCAATCTTGATTTGATACTCGAGACTAAGCCTGGACTTTTTCATTTCAGGAGTATATTCAATTTTCTTGTCATAAGGAATAGCACCGCCTTTGGCGTACTTTATGACTTTGCCTTTTTTCTCTTTTACCTTTTCACCCTGAAGGTAAATAGGATCGAGTTCTTTCTGCTGATCACCATAAACAAGTACAGGCTGGAATTTTACAATTGCCTTCTTGCCAAATGTTTTAGGAGGGATCTTTGCAGTTACTTTTACTTCCACACTGTCGCCTTTTACTTCAAGAACCTCAGGTTGGGTTTTGAATTTCATGCCGTCCATGGCTTTAGCTAGTTTTCTAGGGCTGTTACATGCTGACAGCGCCATAATTGCCGCGAATGCTGTTACGAAAAGCGGTCTTAGTTTGAAGGTACGTGTATTCATTTTGCTTCGGTTTTACAAATTTGTATACAATGTAATAGATTACAAATATAACTTTGTTGCGGCA
>CAILMK010000583.1 GCA_903835275.1 uncultured bacterium
ACTTGTTATTGGCATCCACGTATCCCCATTTACCTTTTAACATTACGGCAGCTAATCCATTATTAAGTCCAAGTAAACCCATTTTCTCATACATACATGAGATAACTTGCTTGCCGAATTTATCTATACAACCCCACTGACCTTGCTTATTCACTACGAATGTATTTCCGTACAAATCATATCCCTGTGTTTCTATCTCATCATAAAGTGGCTGAATAATAAAATGGTTCTTTGTATCTATAATTCCAAATTTCCTTCCAGTTTGCACTTTTGCCCTGTCTTTCCAAAAAATTATCCTGTCATCATAATTAAAGGGTATGATTTGGTTTCCTTTCAAATTAATGCAGCCAAACTTACCGTGTTTCATTACCCAAGAGTAGCCCGAGATGAAATTACCGGCGTCTTCATAAATACAAGGAATAACGAAGCGAAAAGACTTATCAAGAAAGCCAAATAAACTATCTTTTTTTACTTTGGCTCTTCCCTCATAGAAGAGATCCGCATCCCTAAAATGGAATTCTGAAACTGCATTACCTTTTTGATTGATATATCCCAGCTTTCCGTTTAATTTAGCAACGGCATAGCCTTCTGAGAAATCTGAAACGAAATCGTATTCCTTTGCTGTAACTTTATTTCCGTTGGTGTCCAGAAGTATAGTTTTACGGGCTTTAGTTAATACAATGATTCCTTCATGAAATTTAGGGGTGTATCTCTCATCACCTCGGCTAAAATCATCATATAAAACGGGGATAATCAAATTGCCATATCTATTCATTATCCCCAAGTGTCTATCACTGCTGTGCAGAATATAAAACTGCCCTTCCACAGAATCAATAGTGTAGTTCTCCCTAAAAGAAATTAAGCTATCTCCCTTTTCATTAACAATAGCCTCAGTTGATAAAGGAGAAAATGAACTATTAATATGCTCTTTAGAAATTAACTTAACATGGTGTCCTTTATCTTGAGCATATACATTGCAAGTCCATTGAAAGGCGCATATTAAAACTATACTTTTAAAAATCGGGCTAAAGTTCAACATTTAGTCTTGAGGTGCTGTTTGTGCAGGTTGCGATTGGGTCGTTTTTGCCTGTGCCTCACCTTTAGGTTCATCTGAGGGTGCCGTTTTGTCTGAGTATGTTTTTATCAACTGCTTCTCTCCGGGCTTCACATTGGCATATTTAGCAACAAGATTGTCAATGTGAGTCTGGTTAAAATTCAAACCAAGATATGTTGACATAACGTCACCAAATCCATTCTCTCCAGCCCCCCAAGTTGCATCAGGGTCGTCTTTTTTTGTTATTTCATTTTGTTTGTATCTATCTGACAATCCAAGAAGATGCAGTAATTCATGAACGGATGCCCATGACGGATCATTTGTGGAACTACTATTAATGCGACCCATATTGTTTACAGCTAAATCTCCGTTAGCGATTTTTGGTACAACACCTGATCTCTTAACTGTTGGTGAAAAGATCAAAACATTATCCTTGCCGTTCTTTGTTAAAATATTCTGTTCCTCTAAGGACGTATTTGCAGACATCGCTTTGTAAGTAACATTGAATGCGACATCAGTATTTCCACTACTACCTCCATTTAAAATAGTTTGGGCGTATGCTGTAGCACTATTGGCTTGAGCCTGTGTTGCACCAATTAAGTAAACAGTAGTGCTTACCGTCAGAAGTGTTCTGCCGTTGTCTTGCTTTGTTACTGCTACCTCTCCGGCAGCACCTGTAGGGTCTGTATAAAGGATTGGATTGTCATTAAATGCAGCATAGGGACTTATATGCGGGAACTGACTTGCCAAAGGGTCAACGCTCATTGCGAATACTACAGGATCGAAATTGTATTTATTATATAACTCTACTGCGGGTACGAACTTGTCTATCTTATGCCGCTTTGTATCGTATATTACTCTGCTGTATTGTTCAAAGGGTTTCTCAGCGTGTTCTTCGTCAAACAAGCCCCAGGAAAGAGTGGCTACCCGTTTTTCATTTACTCCAATATCCTTAAAAGGTTTTGGAGTATAGTTAGTAAACACTATTGTAGCATCCCCGTTAGCAGCAGCCATGAGCCTGTTTTTCATTTCCAAAGGCATTTCCCTGTATCCTAAACTATATAACCGTGTGATCAGGCTCTGGAATTGCTTAAAGCCTATATCCGTCTGTAAAAGTGCGACGGATTTGTTTTTCTTTATCATTTGGTCTTCCAATACTTCTGCCTTTAAAAGCATGGCATTTAAGTTCAGAGGATCGTATTGTAGCGCAAGTTCAGCGCATTCCAATATAAAAGCATCGTCTTTTACTTGGAATTTATTGCCATATCCTTTTGCAAGGTAAACAAGACACAAAGCAACGGATTGTTTCAGGTTCAATTCCCTGAGAGCAATATCATTTTTTGTTGCCTCTCCCGTTGTATAAGTGAGTGTTTCAATAGTTCCAGTACCCGGGAATCTACGGCTTGCCAACTCAACATTATAACGTATCCCTTTTTCATTTTCATGCTCAATATAAATATGCCCCGGTGCTGTACATAATATCGCATTAGTATGTAATCGTTCTGAAAATATCTTAAAGAGTGAGGACATTGCATAACAATTGCCACACATATTGTTAATATCCAATAAGTTTAAGACTTGTGTGTTCTCCCAATGTGACGAACCAAACGGATCGCCAACCGAATATTTAAAAGGCAATATGCACTCCGAGGAACCTGAAAGATTAACAAGATAGGTTGTATCTGTCATAAACCTGAAAATGGCATAATTCAAAAGAGCCTTGTTGTATTTCGCCCTCTTTTCTTCTTCCGTTTCTGAAAAGGTTGGCTTAAAATCTTGTTTGGATTCATCTTTTTCTGGTTTTGGAAGCGGCATAACTTTATACCCCTAATTCCCGAACATCTTTTTTAAACCATTCGGGTAACTGCGTTACTCTATAGTGAATATGAGCCAATTTTCTTCCAATACCTTCACAATCAAT
>CAILMK010000584.1 GCA_903835275.1 uncultured bacterium
ATTGCAAACATAAATGCTGCAAAGATGGAAAATGCCTTTAAACTAAAGACATGATAATGAGGTGTTTTCATATAAATTACAGTTTTGGAAATACAAATGTAAAAAAAATAATGTTTGCTTTGTCAAAAATAAAAAACGAGTGAAATTATTTATTTATTTGTTAGCATTGAAAAAACCGCGGATTAGAAGTCCATTCCCAGTGAAAAATAGTTGATTGGAGCCTTAAATACGTTTTCTTCAACTCCCCAGGCATAATCCCATCTGATAAAATACCCCAAAAGGGTTGTACGAAATCCGAAGCCATAACCAAATACAAAAGGGTTGCGGTTAGTAACAACACTTATGACCAGAGGCTGGTTATAGATATAGCGGGTAGCATAAGCATTGTTTTCACCGGTTGGTAAAAAGCCCAGCCACGCACTTCCGGCGTCAAAGAATGTAACCGCCTGCAGATTTTCTAAAAATTGCGAACGCAGTGCCCTGTTCAGTAAATACTTGAATACGGGTATCCTTATTTCGGAATTGTACAGGGCAAAACTATTCCCGTTACGCGCATTCTGGTTGAAACCACGCAAACTTCCCGGCTCAAGCATGTACATGTAGTTCTGGTTGGGATCAGGGGCATTATCAGTTGTCCTGGGCAATAACCACCCGTCCGAACCACCCAGAAAATAAACCACTTTCGCCGAACCAAAAGAACTGCCGTATGCGATCCGATTAGCCCATATTATCTGCCTGTGAATTTTTGTGTATGTCCTGAAATCAGCACCGACCACTGCAAAAGATGTCCCTTTCAGGTTTACAGCATCATAAAATTCAGAATACACCTTGAACCTGCTTCCGGTGCGCAAATTCATTCCACGATCTATTGTATTATCAAAAACCAACTCTGCCTTCGAGCCACCCCATAATTTCATTTCGTCGGGTTTTTCAAGGGATGGAACATCACTGGTTAAATAAATGGTCTTATCCTGCCTGCTGAATACACTGGTACGCAAACTCATTACCTCACTGAATGGCCAGCGCAATTCCGCCCTGCCTTCCGCAGAGGTGGTACGGGTATATAAATTATCCCCGGTTTGCTGTGTCTGTCCTTTGCGATAAAAAATGAAACGTTTGTCCAGTCTTTTTTTATTATTCTCAAAGGTCATAAAATAATCCGCTCCGGTAAGGTCCGGACGTATTCCTATCCCTCCTATCAACCTGTAATCTTTAAAGAGGTCACTGATCGCCAGTTTGAATACTCCATTGATGGTAGGATTAAAAATGAGTGGAGTTCCCGGGGTATAAGGCAGGTATGGTGTTGTAAGAATACTATTGTCCGCCTGGATCACAAAAAGGTCAGGTGAAAATGTTAAAAAATACAGCGCTTCGGAAGCAAATTTATTTTTCTTTTTCTCTCTCTTTTTAAATAATGAAGCCTTGTTTTCCTGACCGGGTTTTCCATTCACGCTATCCTTTTTGTTTTCCTCCCCGGAGGCAGGGAAATCTGTTTGAAAATACTGCTCTGCCTCTACTTCCCTTGCTCCTTTTTTAGACAAGGTGTCGGATTTTTTAGTCACCGAAGTATCAGGAATATTTATTAGAATCCTGTCAGGAGAATTAAATCGCAAAGAAGTATCCTTGATTAGAGGTTTTACCGGTAAAGAACTTCGCGGCTTATTGTAGAACTCTGCATTTACCGGAGTAGGATTCTTGAATAAACGATAGTTACCATCATAACGGAAAAGATCATACACTGACCTGTTACGCGGAAGCACCCGGTAGGAAAGTATATTATCATTATGATCAGTGATGGCATAAGCCCGTACCGTATCCTTGTAAATAAAATCTGTATCCATTCTCAACAGACCGGGATTCTCCAAAACAGAATTGCTGATTTTTATTGCATGAATATCATTTTTGTAAAACCTGAACGTATCATAAAAATGAGCAGTATCCTTGTACTGTGCCACCACCCTTATGTAATTGAATACGCTATCGTAATGCGCAGCGTTGCGGTTCAAAATTCCGTTTTCATCTGTTAAATAACTAATGTATGCCGTGTCATAATGATCGGGCTGCCATTCATTGTATTTTGTTTTTGTAATTCTTTTCAGGGTACGGGGTCTTGCCAGGTAATCCGGAAAATAAAAAATATCATAGTTTGAATTAAAGGAATAATCCCCGTCAGTAGTTACTTTATTCAGCTTTAGGTCAGGCCTGTCTGAACTGAATACAATCCCCTTGGATTCATTGATGAACCGCGGTTGCCTGTCGTCATAAATATCATCGGTAAGCGGCCTGAAAAACTGAGTGCGTTGGTCAAAAATATAAATATCAGATTGCCCATTTTTCATAGCGGAGGCAACCATCATCCTGCCATCCTGTGAATAAGATGCATCCAGAACATAATCAACATTGCTGATCACCTGGTCTTCTTCACGCTCGCCTGTATTTGCGTTATAATTGAAATAATAAGGCTCAGCACTTTTTTCAAAAAAAACTGTAAGGATATCCCGTGTAGGATTCCACGCTATGACAGGATAATTATAATCTATTTCCCCTTTGCGCCTGTACCCGCTTTTAAAAATGCATTTCTTTTTATGATCAGC
>CAILMK010000585.1 GCA_903835275.1 uncultured bacterium
TATTAATGGTACAAATAGCTCGGATATTGTTGAAGGGTATACCTGTTCTTATCAAAAATGGGAATTCAATAATTTATTGAATTTATCAAATTCATATAGTGCAGCATTGTTTTTTTACGGAATTCATAACTGCTACATTCAAAATAATAATATTATTAATAGCTCAAGCACTTATAATGCTTATGCAATGGATGTGGATTCTCTGGATTTAAAAACGATGAAATTTGATTATAATAATTATTATTCCAAATCAAAATTCGTTAACTATACTGGAACATATTACGATAGTCTTTCAATTTATCAAAGCAGTACCGCCCAGGACAAACATTCCATCTCTGTTGACCCGAAATATGTTTCAAGCACTGATCTACACATACGGGACAGTTCACTTATTTATGCGGGCACTCCGGTATCCGCAATTACTACAGATATTGACGGTGATTTGCGTAATCCAAAAGCTCCGACTATTGGTGCGGATGAAATTCCAAGTTCAGGATGTACAAGTGTTTTTAATACTGCTTCGGCAGTTTGTCTCGGCGATACGAGTTATTTTACTGATTTATCAAGTTTTGTATATCAGGATAGCATATCAAGCTGGGCATGGGATTTTGGAGATGCATCAACCGCTGCATATAGTGGAAACTTTAAACATTTTTATGCAAAAGCAGGAACATATACTGCTACTCTTACAGTCATGACAAAAAGCGGACTTTCAAGTCAGTCATCGCATGTAATTACAGTTTCATCGGTTTGTTACATGACCTTAGCGGGCACTGTGAAAACCAGTCTTGATTCCGCTCTTAGGCAATCCAAAATATACTTATGCACTTTTAATTCCACTGACACAACTGTGACTGTTTTAGATTCTGTCCTTACGGATTCCTTTGGTGCTTATTCATTCAGTACTGCTAAAGATTCGGTGTATCTTCTGGCAATGCCTGCCTTGGCTACCTATCCCCATGAAATGCCTGCCTGGTCAGATAGCGGACTTGTATTTCCTGATGCCAATGCCATGGTTTTACATCATGGCACAACAGTTAAAAACTTCAAAACCATTTATGGCTCTAATCCCGGCGGCAGTGGCTTTATAGGAGGAAAGATACTCTCATGTCCTTTATGCAAGGCGAATGCTCCCGTAGTGCATTTGCGTGTCATTCTCGCTGATTCCAATGGGAAGGCACAGGAATATACTTACACGGATGCAAACGGTGCCTTTGAATTCAAAAATATTACTGCAACAAAATATAAGATACTGGTAGATCGCCCGCATATAGATAACGGCAAGGCCCCTGTTGTTGATATCAGCAATTATTCCTCCGGGAAATTAGCATTCACTTTGTATCCTACCTATCTTGATTTGGATATTGCCACTGGAGTGGAAAAGCAGTTGAATGATGGAACAATATCTATTTATCCGAATCCTGCGAATTCCATTCTCTACCTCAAACATAGCAGCTCGCTGGCGCAAGCATCCGCTTGTGCCATCACCGACCTATCAGGAAAAATATTATTTACCCTAACAATAAATTCACCTGAAACCGCGATTGATATTGCTACACTTCCAGCGGGTATTTACCTTATTCGCTATCAGGATAGCAATACTGTTTGGAATGGAAAATTTGTAAAGGAATAGAGACACCGGACAGAGGACAAGGGATAAAAGAATTCACATTATCATAAATTAAACGATTGCATTGAAAAAGCTAAAAATTGCGCTACTTTTTTTTCTCTCATTTCCTGTCTTGACGAAGGCGGTAACCGATAGTATTCCTCGGCCTGATCACGTCGTGATTATTGTACTTGAAAATCGTGCTTATGAACAGGTAATAGGCGATACTTCCTTAAAGTATCTGAATTTTCTCGCCGATAGCGGAGCACTGTTCACCCAGTCGTATGGATTATTTCATCCAAGTGTACGCAATTATCTTGTTATGTATTCTGGTTCCGATCAGGGTGTTTCTCCAAAGTTAAGTAATATTACAACGGGGTTTCCTTTCAAAACAAGCAATCTCGGAGCGTCACTTGTTAAGGCTGGTTTTACTTTTAAAGGTTACACTGAAAATCTTCCTTACCCCGGTTATAGTGGTGGCACCACTGCCTATGGCTTTGCCCGCAGGCATAGCCCATGGATATACTGGCAGGGAACAGATACCAATCAAATTGATTCAATGGTGAGTGTATCTTCTGATAGTTTTCCCGCAGATTATTCCAAGTTGCCTAATGTCTCGTATCTTGTTCCCAGTCTTGATAACGATATGCATAATGATTCAACTCCGAAAGGAAAGCAACAATGTGATGACTGGATCAAAAATAAGGCAGGAGGATATGCAAAATGGGCCTTAACGCATAATAGCCTTTTGATCGTTACATTTGATGAAGATGATGTTAAGTATAATAATCATATTTATACAGCAATTTACGGGCAGAAAGTAATTAAAGGGAAATACGCTGACACTGTAACTCACTACAATGTATTGCGCACTCTTGAAGCGATGTATGGTTTGACTCCACATGTCGGGAATTATGATTCAACACAAAAAGCTATTAGATATTGCTGGGACACTTCCTCAATTGTTACTGGTATTTTTAATGCAGATCCCGGGAATTCAATAATTAGTCTTTATCCAAATCCGGCAAATTCAATTCTTTACCTGCAAACTATCAATAATTCGCTGGCGCGAGCGTCCGCTCGTGTCTATGTTTCTGATTTATCGGGAAAAATAATATTGAATCAAGAAATAAATTCGCAAGAAACTTCAATTGATATTTCAACTCTTTCATCCGGAATTTATCTCATCCGTTATCAGGATGACGAAAGAGTGTGGAACGGGAAGTTTGTGAAGGAATAAACAGACCAAATAAAAATGGAATGAAATTTCGAGACTTACTTACCATATTACTTCTTTTCTTTTGCGCTGACAATATGTATGCGCAATTAAATGGAACCTATACCATCGATTCAAGTGGGAAAGGATCCAGGAATTTCTATTCCATAAGAAGTGCTGCAAGGAATCTTCTTGATTCCGGTATCTCAGGTCCGGTGGTTTTTAATATTGCTGAAGGTGTTCATCATGAACATGTGAAACTTGGAAATATTAAGGGGGCAGGTCCTTATAGTATGATTACGTTTCAATCTGCCTGTGGAGATAGTAACAATGTAATGATTACATATTCTTCTTTAAGCGATACGGATGATTATATTTTTGATATTCAAGGTAATTATTTTGTCATTCGTGGAATGAGTTTCCAAAATATAGGCAAGGATTATTCAATATCTGTAAATTTAGAGATTGGAGCTTCTTATAATACCATTGAAAGCAGTGTGTTTTATGGCGCCAGGAATGGAATCTGGGGACAGGAAATAATCACCTGGGATGCTTTTTGCGATTCAAATACATTCAAATACAATTGGTTGAAGTACGGATATATTTCTTTCTCACATACCTCTTTTACCAAAGACGGCGTGTGGGTAAGTGGTGATTCTTTTTTGAATAATATTATAGATTCCCCAGCTACAATAGGATTTGAGTTGTATCATCAGGATAATAGCGAGATAAAAGGCAATGTTGTTACCTTTCCTGATAGCGGCGGATTCGCGATGGATTATTTTAACACTCAAGGCTCAGACGTTTTCGGAAACACTTTTATTAATGGCTCGATAGATATAGATGATGGCTATAATTATGTTATCCGGGACAACTTCATTACTAATGGGATAATTTCTATTGATAATGGTAGCGCAAACATTTATAATAATAATATTCTCATAACATCCCATGATTCAGGAGGGTATCTTATTCTTGTTTACAGTGACTGTGGCGGTAGTGCAAGTGCAAAAATCAGGAATAATAATCTAATCAATAGAGGAGGTGGTGAAATAATCGAGTACAGAAATATTAATTGGCCTTGCCAAAACACTTCAGTTAGTTTGGGCAATAATAATGTGTTTACCAATGGAACTTACTGGGCGAGTAATGATGACACCTCTTATGCGACATTTAAAGGCGCACAGAAAATATTGGGCACATCTATCTCTATTGATCCTGAATTCATCAGTAAAACAAACCTGCATATTACAAATGATTCTCTTTTAGCTAAAGGAGTGCTTTATTACAGTGATACGGTGGATATAGATGGTGATAAAAGGCCCGGGAAGCCTTGTGTCGGTGCTGATCAGATTAAGCATTTAGATATAAGGCCTTATAGCTTGCTTGGTCCACTGAACATGTCATGCTCGGATACGCAACTTCAGGTGAAAGTAGTAGTACAGAATTTTGCTATTGATACGATCAAGAATTTTTCTATTTTTTACTCAATAGATAGTGGAAGATTTGATTCTTTTTCTATAAAAAAAATATTGCCTACATTCGAAATGGACACTGAATCATTTGTTGCTAAATTGAAAAAACCAACAGGGGGAATGCATTTACTTACTATAACCACGACTTTGTCTGGTGATGAACGGAAAAACAATGACACCTTGAAGAGGAGTATAGAACTTTTCTATTTGCCTTCTTCAGGAATTGTTTTCACTATTATTGACTCAACAAAGGGTATAGTTCGTTTTAGCCCGAAAGATAGCATACATTCAGGCTACACCTACTTTTGGAATTTTGGTGATAGTACTACCAATACATCCAAACAGCCAATTCATAAATTCTCCCATGGTGGATTGAAAAAAGTAACTCTTGTTGTTACCGCTTCATGTATGTGTTCAGATACTGCGAGCATCAGCTTTATGTTGAATAATGTCATTACCGGTATAGGTGATAATGATAAATACGGATATTCAATTTCAATATATCCAAATCCTGCAAATTCAATCTTGTATCTACAAACAAATAATTCTTCGCTGGCGCGAGCGTCCGCTCGTGTCTACGTTTCTGATGTATCCGGCAAAATAATTCTGAATCAACAAATATATTCACAAGAAACTTCTATGGATATTTCAACTCTTCCTGCCGGAATTTATCTCATCCGGTATCAGAATGACGAAAGAGTCTGGAATGGGAAATTTGTAAAAGAGTAGGGGGAGAAAAATCTTCGGTAAATTTAATCAGCGATAATCAGCGCAATCTGCGAGAGATATTAAAACAATTTCATCTGGCCCTTTTTATCAATGGGAGGTTGGGCTTTTCCCATTACGGTGCGCCCGCCGTATTTCCATGAATCGCGTCTTTCCTGCTCTATGATCTTGTCAAAATTATCATTCGGAATAAAGTCTTTTTCTATTTGCATGGCAACCTTATGGAGGCTGTTAATAGCTTCTTGTTTTTCTGAATCGCCAATCTTCGCTTTTTCTAAAGCGCTTTTCATGGTTGAAATAGTTTCATCGTACACTTTAATGGGAACAGGAAAAGGATGCCCGTCCTTACCGCCGTGTGCGAATGAAAAACGTGCGGGATCACTGAACCGCGACGGAGTTCCATGTATTACTTCGCTCACAAGAGTCAGTGACTGCAAAGTGTGCGGACCGAGCCCTTCTGTTAAAAGCAGCGATTCAAAATCCTTGGTTTCATGTTCATGGGCTAATGCAAGGACAGCTCCTAGGCGTTTCAGATCTACATCCTTAGCCTTTACATCGTGATGCACCGGCATGACAAGTTTCTTTATCTCAGTGATCATTCTCCCCGGATCTTCCTGTGCTATTTCCAGAATTCCTGCCCGGGTATTAGTTGCAGCATTTGCAGTGAGATTAAGAATCGGACCCATATTCTCACCCAATACAAAAGTGTGAGGCTCATTTACAAAAGAATCCATGTGCGCGGAATGCCAGTGATACCTGCGCGCTGTGCTTGTTGCATCATTCATTCCTTGCTGCACCACCGCCCAATCGCCTTGATCAGATACAATAAAAGAATGAAGGTACAATTGAAATCCGTCCTGGATGGCAGTATTGTCCACTTTGGCGCTGAGTTTACTCGCGCGGACCAGTTTATTGCCGTCCAAGCCCGTTTTATCGGCGATGACAAGAAGCTCATTTGGAGTTTCCCTGGAATATTTACCCTTACCGCCGCAAATGTAAATACCGAGTTCCTTTGATTTTGGATTCAATGCTTTCTTCAATGCACCCATTACGGAAGTAGTTATGCCTGAAGAATGCCAGTCCATACCAAGCACAGCACCAAGTGCCTGAAACCAAAAGGGATCACTAAAACGGCGGATTGCTTCGGCTTTTCCATATTCCAAAACCACGGATTCAATAATGGCACCGCCCAAACGGCTCATTCTTTGAGCCAGCCAGGGAGGAACATGCCCGTAATGAAGTGGTAAATCAGCGTGACCGGAGCGTTGCATAAGAAATCAAAGATACAAAAATTTTGTCATTTTAAATCGCGCTTGATTTTAATTGGCTTATAATCAATGTGTTAAATTTTAGACAAAATATCTGGCTATTCACTATAGAATTCCTCAAAAAAAAGTCAAAAATCCTAATTCCTAAATCGAAAATTGTCCGTACCTTTGCGCTTCCCAAAATAATGGGGGTAATTAAAGCGTATGCCAACTATTAATCAATTAGTCCGCAAAGGCAGGACAAATATCAAGAATAA
>CAILMK010000586.1 GCA_903835275.1 uncultured bacterium
CGATGAGAAGAAGTAATCAGATATCCGAATAAAGCTTTTTTTTCGTTTTCATCGATTTCGTCATTGGTCAATATTTCAGTGACTCCCATGATGGTTGCTACAGAGGAGCGAAGATTATGTGAAACAATGTAAGAAAACTGCTCCAGGTCTTTGTTTTGCTGTGTAAGGTCAGTGACCATTTTAGCCAGCTCTTCAGTTCGTTCCCTGACTTTATTTTCAAGACCCGAAGTGAACTGTTTAATTTGTTCCTCCTGTTGTTTTCTTTCAGTGATGTCATAGCGTATGCCAATGTACTGAAATGGTTTTCCTTTTTCGTCTAAAAATGGTACAATGGTTGTATCTACCCAGTAAAATGTCCCGTCTTTTGCTTTGTTCTTTATCTCGCCTTTCCATATTTTCCCGCTGGAAATTGTTGCCCAGAGATTTTTCATAAACTCAGCAGAATGATATCCTGAATTTATGATGCGGTGATTCTGGCCAACAAGTTCTTCCCTGTTGTATTTGGATATTTTGCAAAAATTATCATTTGCAAGTTGAATAACTCCCCTTGAATCTGTGATGGCAACTATTGTCGAAACATCCAGGGCGAACTTTATATACGCAAGTTCCTTTACGTTTCTTTGAAAATCCAGGGCCTTTTCTCCAATCATAATTGTTTTCGTTTACAACAAACATTAAATATGAATAAGCTAAATAGCGATTACTTAATATTCACAGCAAAATTGAATTATTTATATTGGAAAAAATATGACATTCATCAAGAAAGAGCATCATGATGGTTGCAATTTTTTACAGAATTCTATTGTTTGACCCGTATTGCAAACAGGCAGTTTCCTATTGATGTTGAAAGAATCCGATATTTTTTCTGAGAGCACCAATTACTTCAGGTAATTGGTGATTTGAAATAATTCCATCGTTAAGAAAAATATAAAGTTATCCTTTAAAGAATAAATCCCGATACATGGCCCGCATCTTTTCATCCACCTCCAACACTGCCATGGTAAGGGTGCTTAGCGCAATAAGATTATTTTCTTCATCGCGTGTTTCAATCTGCCAGACGTGAGTACGTTTGCCGATATGCACGGAACGGGCAGTTCCAATCACAAATCCATTCATAGCGCTACGGATATGATTTACTTTTATTTCAAGCCCGAGAGTGTAGAAGTTATTCCTGTCAACACTCAGGTAAGCAGCCATGCTTCCTACTGTTTCAGATAGGGCGGCAGAGGCACCACCATTCAACATTCCTAGCGGTTGGGTAGTTCTATAGTCCACCGGAAGGCGGGCGCGCAGAAAATCGGCGTTGATCTCTATGAACTCAATACCAAGGTGTTCGCCCATGTTTCCGATGCCCCGTTTGTTAATTTCCTGTAAAGAAACGCTTGTATCTATCATATTATCAGTGAAAAGCTTGTACTTTTGCAGCGAAATTAGGGATACTGCACGATTTATTGCCTTTAAACTACACACTTTTGGAAAAAGAAATTTACCTGATACGTCACGGGGAGACCGATTACAACCTGCATGGAATGATCCAGGGCAGCGGAATTGATTCATCTTTGAATGCAAAAGGCCTGCAACAAGGAGCGATGTTCTTTAAGGAATATGACGAAGCGGGCTTCGATAAGATTTATGTTTCCGCATTGAAGCGCACACATGAATCCGTGCAGTTATTTACCAATATCGGCGTTCCTACTGAAAAGCATCCTGAACTAAACGAAATGTCCTGGGGCGACCA
>CAILMK010000587.1 GCA_903835275.1 uncultured bacterium
TACTCGGGCTATTATTAATTCTTATTCCTTTCGGGCTGTTTGCCAAGCAAGTAGATCTACAATCAGCAAAATTAGTAGGCGTACGTTTTATCAATTATAAGACCAATGCCACAAACCTTAAAAACAACACAAGTCTTACCCTTGTTTATACATCTTCCTCTACCGGAGCGGATGGCAATTCCGAGGTATATTATTATGTTTTCAATGTGAATGGTGACAAGGGTTTTGTGATTGTTTCCGGTGATGATGCCGTAACACCTATCCTTGGTTATTCCTCTGAAAGTGGATTTGATGCCACTAAAATGCCGCCACAGGTGCGCAACTGGATGGAAAATTACCGCAACCAACTGGCTTATGCAATAACGAATGGCCTCGAGGCAACCCTTGCCGTAAAAAGCAAGTGGGATGAATTGCTCACCGGGAATATTTCCATGCAAAAACTGACCAGCACCGCCGGTCCTTTACTTGCTGTAAAATGGGACCAGGGGCAATATTATAATGATAGCTGTCCTTATGATGCCAGTGTTAGTAAAAATGCAGTGACGGGTTGCGTTGCAACTGCCATGTGTCAGGTAATGAAATACTGGGGTTATCCGAGCAAAGGTTCGGGTTTTCACTCCTATAAACATTCCGTTTTCGGGACTCTTTCCGCAAGTTTTGCAAATACCACATACAAATGGTCATCCATGCCGAATTCAGTTACAAGTGCAAATTCTGAAGTAGCCAGGCTTATGTACCAGGTGGGTGTAAGTGTTGATATGAATTACAGCACGACTTCCAGCGGCGCTTATGTAATCAGTTCACAAAGCCCTGTGACAAACTGTGCTGAATATGCTCTTAAAAATTATTTCAAATATGATAAAAACCTGAAAGGTGTAGAACGTTCCAGCTATACAGATGCACAGTGGATCACTACCCTGGAAACGCAATTGGATTCCAGCTGGCCTGTAATATATGCGGGTTTCGGTACAGGTGGCGGACATTGTTTTGTTTGCGATGGATATGATGCAAATAATTATATGCACTTCAACTGGGGATGGTCGGGATATTATAACGGATTTTTTGAAGTGGACTCTTTGAATCCTACCGGTACAGGTACCGGTGGTGGTAGCGGAGGATATAACAGCAGCCAGCAGGCAATTATTGGCATTAAGGGAGTGGCAACTACAGCTTCCGCCTCTGATTCCATGGTGCTGGATAAGGATCTTGTCACAGATAAATCAACCTATTATTATGGCGGGACTGTAAAAGTAACGACAGACGTAAAGAATACTGGAAAAAATGATTTCACAGGTGCTATCTGCGTGGCAGTATTTGATAATGCAAACAATTTTGTCGCCTATCTGCATACAGATAGTCCTGTAAGCATTAAGGCTGGTAAAACGTATGCCGTAAGCTTCAAGGATTCTTCCTTCGCTATATTGCCGGGCTCTTATACATTGTACGCGTATTTCAAGAGTGCGACCGGCAATTGGGTGTTTTTGAATCCCGCCACAAACCTGGTGAATTATTACGCTAATATAAGCTTCTATAATTCAAATCCAATTCAAATGTACACAGATGATAGCCTTGTCCCGGGCACCTTGGTACAGGGAGATTCAGCCTCCGCCTACTTGAATGTTGGGAATTTTGGTGATATCCGCTTTAAGGGACGATTGTTTGTTGGTCTTTTTAACCTGGACGGTACCTTTGCAGATAGTATTCAAACAATTCATCCTTATGCAATTTTACCGGCTTTCAATGGCTCAACGTATTATATTTTCCCCGCGAAAATAAAATTCAAGACTCCCAAAGTCAATGCCAAACCCGGAACGTATTTACTTGTTTCAGAATTTTCTTATGATACGAGTATCTATGGTAGAAACTGGTATCTTACTGGATCAACGTATCATCAAAATCCAATAAAAGTAACCGTTCAGGCCGCTCCTTTGCAACCGGACAAATATGAAAATAATGATATCATTACCAAAGCATATAGCCTGCCGGTAAGTTTCAGTTCCAACTCTACATTGGTTACTACAGCAGGATCAAACATACATATTAACACCGACCAGGATTATTATAAAGTGGTTTTACCAACGGGATATGATTATATAGTAGATGCCACTTTACAGAATAGCACCTACCATACAGGTTCCAATACATTTACACTGGATGCCATCTTCTCCTATTCCACTAATGCAGGAACTACCTGGGGCGGACCTTATAACGACACATTGCCCGGCACCATAAAATTGGTTAATGGCGGTACAGTTTACTTTAATGTTTCTCCATATTTTGCAGGAAACACAGGAACATACGAGTTAGATATTCCTATTGCAAGAAGTATACATACAGGTATTGAAGGAGCGGCGAACGAAGAAAATATCTTTGTATATCCAAATCCTGCGCATGATGTTTTGAATATAGATCTTTCCGGATATAACGGAAAAGTGCAACAACTCATTTTGACAGATTTGCAGGGAAGACAAATGTACTCCGTCAATGCAGCTGATAAAAATGTCAGGATGCAATTGAACAGTCTGGCGAAAGGCGTTTACATACTTAAGATACTTTCAGGAGATAATGTTATTACCAAGCGCGTAGTGATAGATTAATGAAATATTTTTCGCTGGTATTCCTGGTATTGTTGTCATGCAAAAACGGCACTAAAATGCAAAGCGGGGTTTTTACCCCTGATTTTTCTGCCGGACAGCATGTAATTGTGTACAAGACAAAGGCTGATTTTAGAAATAATGTTCCCGTAATATTATCCGGTGACAAGACAAAAATTGTGTCTTATCCCGACCCCTCGGATGTAAAAACTGAAGCAGGATATCCTGTTCCGACGGTTCTTGAACAGGGTTATCTGTTGGATAACCGTGGAATAAATATTAATAGTGCATTTTTGAAAATCACTTATCAGGAATACGCAAAAATGGACAAGGCTCCGGATGTTTCTACCATGTACAAAATGATCATCGAGCGTTCACCGTTCACCGAAATGATTGATTGCGGAAACAAAAACGCTTTCAAAAATGTAAAGGACGAATTGAACGCGATGATAAGGTCAGGACAACTGCGGAAAAAATGTAAAATCATAATTTAGATTGAAAAAGCTGCTGTTTCTTTTTCTTATGATTCTGCCGGGTATTTTATCTGCCGGTCCAACCTTTTATAAAGGGACAGGAGGAAAGATCAAGGATGTCGGCTCAGGGATGGATTTCAGTATTACTCTTAGCGGCATAAGCCCATCAGTGGCAATGGATACATTCGGCATCGAGGCTGTTTGTATTAAAGTTTCCCATAAGGATATCAGCAAACTTGCCTTTTCCCTCGTTGCGCCTGATGGAACAACCATTGCGCTTGCAACGAATATAGGTTCTGGAAAAAGCTATGACAGTACAATTTTTTCCGATTCCGGGACCATGCTTATTGATTTAGGCAAAGCACCTTTCCGCGATAATTTCAAAGGAGAAGGGCAACTCAAAGGCGTTAACAACGGACAGAAGATCAATAAGACCTGGAAACTTCATGTTACGGATTCATATACTCCGGCAGGCACCGGCGGATCCCTGACATACTGGTACCTTGTGGTTGGTGATCATCCTGCTGCGGATGTGAAATTATTCAGCTCCAATTTACCCATACTTATATTCAATACACGCGGCGTGACGATGCCCTATTGGTCAAAGACCGCCGCGGATATGAAGGTGATTTATAATTCCGCAGGCAAAAGAAATTTTATACGGGACAGTTCCAAATACAAGGGATATTGCCAGATAGGAATTCGCGGAAGTTCGTCCTCTTCTTTTCCGAAAAAAAGTTATGGAATAGATCTTACGGATAGAATCGGTAATTCTGTTGACAGCCCGTTTTTAGGAATGCCTTTGGAACATAGCTGGGACTTGGTTGCAAACTATACTGATAAAACATTACTCAATAATTATCTTGCCTACATGTATGGAAGGAGAACAGGTCATTGCGCTCCGAGGACACGAATGGCAGAGGTAATTGTAAACGGGGTTTATCAGGGCGTTTACCTGATAGCGGAATCCATTAAACGCAATAGCAACCGCGTTCCCATTAGTAAAATTGATTATACGACAACCAGTGGTGATTCACTAACCGGTGGATATATTGTCAAGATAGATAAATTCACAGGAGCTTCTACGGGTTACTGGACTTCAAATTATTTGCCTGTCAATCATTCAGGAGGACAAGAGGTTTATTATCAATATGAATATCCGTTTCCATTGCCTGCCCAGCAGCAGGATTACATCCAGAAATATATAGACAGTTTTGAAACGGCTTTGAACGGTACCAACTTCCAGGATACCGCTAAGGGATGGAGGAAATACGCCTATGAAAGGGACATGATAGATTATTTTATCGTGAATGAACTCAGCAGGAATGTAGATGGCTATCGCCTGAGTACTTTTTTATATAAGGATAGGAATAGTAATGGAGGTAAAATACACATGGGTCCCGTATGGGATTATGACCTGGCATTTGGCAATGCAGATTATTATAGCGGCAGCCTTACGAGCGGATGGGCATATAGTTCCACTGATCCCGGAGATGGTTATCAGCCGCCTTTCTGGTGGGCTAAATACATGAAAGATTCCACGTTTAAAAATGACCTTAAATGTCGTTGGACTACATTGCGATCCAATCTCCTGAGTGATTCAGCAATAAAATCTGATATTGATACGGGCGCATCCATACTCAGTGAATCAGAAAAGAGAAATTTTAATGAATGGCCGGAATTGGGAATATATGTATGGCCGGAACCAACATATCCTGCAACGTATGCACTGGAAATTACAAACAAACTGAAATGGGTAAAGGCACGTACCGCCTGGCTGGATAAAAATATTCCCGGTACCTGCAGGGCGGACTATATTGCTCCTGTTGTAAAATTAAATTATAAAGATACCGTTTACCTGGAAGTGAAATCGAATTATATAGATTCAGGCATAACATATAATGATAACCGTGACGGTAAAAACTGTACGATCACCATTAGTAAAAACCTTGATTCATCCCAGCTTGGGACTTATTTTTATGAATATACCGTTAGTGATAAATCAGGAAATAAAACCAGTGTAATTCGTATTGTTAATGTAATTGATACCATTCCTCCGGTTATAAATTTTGCAAATGGAGATACGGTTACCGTTGAAGTATTTAATAAGTACAATGACACTGCTGTTATTTTCACTGATAATTGCGATACCAGCCTGATCATATCCAGCTCGGGCAGTTTTTCCTTCGCCAATAATATTCCCAACAAGATCGGAATATTTACAATAGATTATTTTGTCTCCGATAATTCAGGAAATATTACACAGCGCACCCATTATATACATGTGGTTGATACAATAGCTCCTGCTATTAGCCTGGTCGGAAATAGTATTGTGAATATTCTTCAAAATGATATTTATGCTGATTCAGGATACACTGTAAAAGATAATTATGATGTTGCGCCTGTAGTTACAAAATCCGGAACATTTACGGATACAAAAAGTGCCGGTTCATTTACCATTGATTATTCAGTCCGGGATCATTCAGGAAATATTGGAAATTCAGTTACAAGAACCATCAATATCGCAGCAATTTCCGGATTGAACAAAGATGAGATTTCAGCGGAAAATATTGCAATTTATCCGAATCCAACCAAAGGGGATTTTATTATAAGTACACATACTAAACAGGATTATCATATCAGCCTGTTTAATTCCCTTGGAATTGTAATCCGTACTTTGGAATGGAAATCAGCTGTAGAATCTGAAAAAATTATATCGTTCCCTGCGAAATGTCCTGAAGGTATTTATTTCCTGAAAATTGAATCTGCTGATCTCATTCTTTCCCGGGAAATTATATTAAGTCGTTAGTTTCACTTTTTAATTTTGTGGCTGCATACCGCGGTGCCCCCTGTGTTCTCCGTCCGGAGAAGAAGGAGTAGTTTCAGGTATTGTGCTTCCAAATGCGCCTTTAAATGCACGGATAGTGTAGGTAAGGTTCAGCATAAAATATCGCTGAAGGACCAGTGTCCTGTCATCCTCAATATACGTTTCACTTACGCTACGGCTGATGCTTTTATTCTGACCGAGAAGGTCAAATGAAGTTACCTTTAATTCCAGGTTTCTTCCCTTGAGGAATTTGTACCCGAATGCGGCATTCCACAAAACAAAGTTCTGGTTGTAATTGCTCGAACTTAAACCCGTATAAAATGTATTGGTCAACTGCGTATTGAAAATAAAACCTCCCAGGAAAACATAATTGAGTTTCAATCCTGCCGTATGGTAAAAATATGTCTGGTCAGACTGGCCCTGAACTGTATTTGTAACCTTGTTTAAATTGCCACTGTAAGATAAGGTGAAGTCAAGGCTTTCACTGATATTGCTACCCAAAACAGCGGAGCCCGTATAGGTGTAATTGTCTGAAATATTTTCGGTGTTGTTTATGAGGGCAGGCGTTCGTCCGTAGGTAAATCCGCCTGATAAGTTCAAATTGGATTTGATAAAAGTAACAGGTAATCCCAGGGTCATAAATGTTCTGCCTGTATAATATCCTTGCAGGTTAAGCGGACGTGTAAGTTGGCTTCCTTCAGGCAGGGAAAATCCTTCAAAATTGGTTAGCCTGTTGGCAATGAAGGTTGAGTTCCCGATATAATCCTGCGTCATGGAACCATTTACAAATACAAAAAAGCTGATTGCTTTTTTTGAATTGACGGATCCGAATCGTGCTACAAGATTATGCGAATATTCTTGTTTCAGGTTAGGATTACCTGTGCTTAATTGCAGGGGATTGGTATTATTGACTACGTCCTGTAATTGGCTTACGGATGGAGCATTGGTAGAAGCCCTGTAAAATATTCTCAGATTTGTGGTCTGCGAGAACTTGTAGTTCATATTGAACTGCGGAAGAAAACTTGTGAATGGCTTACTGTTAAAGTCCATTGATTGGGGATAGGTTTGTGTACCTTTGAGTACGGCAGATTGGTAGTCCACACCAGCAGCAAGACTAAGTTTTTTAGAACCCAGGCGATAACTTATTCCGCCTCTTTGGGTCATGTATGTGTTATGAAATTTATTGCTGAGTTGCGTATCAAGAATTGAATACTGTTTTTTTACCGAATCGAAATTATTGGCGCTTTTATCAGTGAGGTTATAACTGTAGGACGGATTATAACTAAACATGATCAGACTGATCTTACTCAAGGGTTCTGTATAAGCAAGGTTTGTGGAAATGCTTTGCCCGGATGTTGTCTGCGGAATGCTTTGGTCAAGGATGGAATCCTTGACTCCTCCGGTAAAATATTTGTTTATGGAAGTTTGCCTGGTAGTACCGGTTTTATAATTATCAGATCCTGTAATTGCAAGTGATATTGTTCTTCCAATATGCCTGAACTTATGACGCAGGGTGAGGGTACCTGATGCATTGTAGCCATTATTTTCCGCATCAGAATAATTCTTGGTTTTGCTTAAAGTATCATTCCCGCGTGAGTTGACTCCGTCGGTAGTTTTGATGGTGGAGTTATTCTGAAAACTTATTTTTGGTACGAATATGATTGAGTTGAAAGAATCAATATTGTAATCCATTCTCAAATTGATGCGGTTATTATAATTCAGGCTGTGCGTGGTATTGTGTTCGTTATATTGAAGGCCGCTATCACTTGGAGTAAAATAATTTCTTGTTAGGTCTGTGGCATTATCGTTACTTGCAGAGTTGAAAAAATAACTTGCGGAGATCTTTATTTTTTTACCCCACATATCTGAGTAGTTGAGCCCTCCTGAATTTGTCAGCGATATTCCACTTTGCGTTCCTACAAGGAAATTGCCTGCATTGCTCCCTCCTCCTCCGGGTCCGCCATAACCACCACCGCCCATTCCGCCTCTTCCACCGCCACCGCTATTTCCACCTCTTCCGCCACCACCGGATTGACCAAGCACACCGAGAATATCATCCATATTGAAATTCTGCTGGTTGATATTATTACTGAGCCCGAGAAAAGAGATTCTTCGGTCGCCATTGAAAAAATTAAGCGCACCTCCTTCAATAAAACGATTATCGTCCCCGTACCCGCTATAAAGTTTCCCGAATACTCCATTCGATTTATCTTTCCTTGTGGTGATATTAATCGTCTTTACTGAGTTACCATCATCAATCCCTGTGAATGCAGCCTGGTCACTTAATTTATCCATTACCTGCACACGGTCAACAACTTCTGCGGGTAAATTCTTGAGAGCAACATTGGGATCGTCACCAAAGAAAGGTTTGCCATCCACAAGGACTTGCTGCACCTGTTCACCGTTCACTTTTACCGTTCCGTTATCGGATGTCACCCCCGGCATTTTGGTAATAAGGTCTTCCGAAGTTGCATCCTTGTGAACCTTATAGGCATCTGCCCTGAATTCTATTGTATCTCCGCGTTGCTCTACACGTACTTGCTTTCCTTGTATTTCCACGGTTTTCAGGCTATAGGCAGCTACATTCATTTTCATGGTGCCAAGGCTGATATCCTGTCCGGATACTTTCAGATTTTTCCGAATGGTCGCATATCCAAGAAATGAGATTTTTAGGATGTAATTACCGTCCTGTACGTTGTTTATGGCAAAATTTCCGTCATAATCAGCAATAGCGCCTGTATGTTTGACGGTATCCAGCGAATTCATAAGAATGACATTTACCCCGAAAAGAGCTGAGTTATCATCAGCGTCCAGCAAGGTGCCGCTGATTTTAATGCCCTGTGAATAAGCAATATTGAGATTAAAAAGCAGAATGAAAGCTACAAATAGTTTCTTTATCATCGTGGGGAGTGCGTTGCGGTTTTAGACCTTTCAGCTAATGCAAAGTTTAATTTCTTTGCCGTATGTTTGCAATACTCAGGCAATAAAATTTATTTATTAACACTCTGTACTATGAAACTTAACCCTTACATCACATTTAATGGCACTTGTGAAGAAGCAATGAACTATTATAAGGATTGTTTTGACGGATCCATTGAATCCATGCAGAGATACGGAAATTCCCCTATGGGAAATGAAGAAAATAAAAACAAGGTATTGCATTCTACCCTGAAATTTGGGGAGAGCATCATTATGGCAGCTGATAGTTCAGACGATAAAGCAGCAACGGGAAGCAATATCAGTTTATCAGTGAATTATTCCAATCCCGAACTGATGGAAAAAATATTTGCAACACTAAGCGACGGGGGAGTCGTTACAATGCCCTTACAGGACACTTTCTGGGGAGCGCGATTCGGGATGTGCAGGGATAAATTCGGCGTCAACTGGATGTTTAATTGCGACGTAAAATAGCTTTAATGGTGCAGAACACCCAAACCTGATTTCCATCATGTTTTTCCGAGTGAATATTGCCTAACTTTGTGTTAGCGATGGATCTCATTAACAGAAAGACAAGATTCTATTTTCTTTCCTTTGTAAAACATGATTTCAAAGCAAGCATAACTGTTTTCTTTGTTGCGTTACCCCTCTGCCTTGGCATTTCCCTGGCATCAGGTGCACCACTTTATTCCGGACTTATTTCAGGCATCATAGGTGGAATTGTTGTCAGCATACTTAGCGGTTCACAGCTGAGTGTGAGCGGTCCCGCTGCAGGACTTACCGCTATATGCGCTGCAGCAATCATGAATTATGGCGGCGTGGAAAAACTATTTCTTGCCACTGCCATCGCTGGTATTTTGCAGGCACTTCTTGGTGTTTTCAGGCTGGGCGGGTTTACAAAACTTATTCCATCTACGGTTATCAAAGGAATGCTTGCCGCCATCGGGATAATTCTTATTTCGAAACAAATTCCATTATTGATTGGCTACAACCAGGCAGATTTCTGGTCCAAGGAATTATTCAATATTATCACCCTGAATCACGGTTTTGAGCACATCACAAATATTTATGAGCATACTTCTTTGGGAGCAATTGTCATAGCTGTTTTATCACTGCTGTTACTGATCTTTTGGAAAAAGGCATTTGGCAAAAAACTTGATTTTATGCCGTCTTCTTTTGTGATTGTTTTATTTGCTTCCTTGCTTGCTTTATTATTCAGGAATTTTATTCCGTCACTTGCACTGGAGCCAACTCAATTTGTTCATATTCCCGGAGGACTTTTTTCAAAAATAAAATTACCTGATTACAAATTAATATTTTCAAATTATGAAATTATTAAAACAGGTATAATTATTTGTTTTGTTGCCACATTGGAAACCTTATTAAGCATTGAAGCAATTGATAAACTGGATCCGCAGCATCGCAATACACCGCAGAACCGCGAACTAATGGCACAGGGCGCGGGGAATTTACTCAGTGGAATATTGGGAGGTTTACCAATCACAGCAGTGATTGTACGCAGTTCCGCCAATGCGGAAGCAGGTGCACATACCCGTCTTTCAGGATTCTTTCACGGGATTTGGTTATTGGTCCTGGTACTTTTTGCAGGAAGTATTTTAAATATGGTACCTTATTGTGTACTTGCTGTGATCTTGGTGCGTACCGGTTATAATCTTGCAAAACCAAAAATGATCAGGTCTGTTTATAAACTGGGAAGGGAACAATTCATCCCTTTTGCGGTGACGGTCATTGCCGTTTTGTTTACAGATCTTCTCATAGGGGTTTGTATTGGCATTGCGTATGCAGGATATTTTATTTTAAGGAATACCTACAAAGCAGGATATTCACTGGATAAAAAAATTGAAGGACATACTGCACATTATTTTTTTCGTCTTGCCATTAATGTGAGTTTCATCAATAAGAAAAAAATCAAAGAGGAACTGGAAAATATTCCTGATTACTCTGTCGTGGAAATTGACGGCAGACACAGTGTGTATATAGATTATGATGTGCTTGAAGTCATCAGCGAATTCAAAACCAAGGCGCGTCACAAACATATTGAACTGACCACTCAAGGAATCAAAGATGTGGAGACCATTAGTGCGCATTGACAACTGCTCGCGCCAGACTTCCGTAGGATGTCTGGTGTGTATAAAATAGGGCAGTCTCCGACTGCTATAATCCGAAGGATTATTCAACTTTGGATGATTTCTGATGTTCTATGATTTTTGCTGCGAATTCTTGAAACATCATCTTGTCAAATCCATCATTGCTGTCTACCTGAAATATTTTTTTGCCATCCTCATATATTTTTAGTGAGAACCAAACAGCACCCGGATAACCAACTTTTTTTCTATTTTAACTTCGGACTTGGAAATATTTAAAATGCGGATATGTTCTTTAAACCATTGTACGTAAACAATCTTCAACTCTTCGCCATTAAAACTCAAAAGCTCGAAATATCTTATTACAACAAAAAAATAGAATCCGGATATTAAGGTGACTATCAGTCCAGTTTTTAAATTTGCTTTAAAAAATAAAAGTAGAAAGGAGACAAGCAAAACAGGTAACGTTCTAAACACTCTTGTGGCGAACGTAATCTTGTTATGTATAGTAGAGCTTACTTCTTTGTTAATCATATTACAAATTAAAGTATTTTCTTAATGTAAATGAAAAATAAAGTGCATTGACAATTTTAAATTTTTCCTTTAACTTGCGTCGCATTATGAAAATAATCTCATACAACGTAAATGGTATCCGTTCAGCACTTGGTAAAAACCTTGCCGGATGGATACAACACGAAAAACCCGATGTCCTTTGCCTTCAGGAAATAAAAGCACAGGTGGATCAGATTGATGCCTATTTATTTGAAACCATGGGTTATCATGCCTACTGGAATCCTGCCGTCAAAAAGGGATACAGCGGAACAGCGATACTCAGTAAAACCAAGCCCGATAATATTGTAGTCGGTTGTGGAAATAAAGCCTACGATGATGAAGGCAGAGTGATCCGTGCCGACTTCGGTGATATTTCAGTGATGTCAGTATATCTGCCATCGGGCAGCAGTGGCGATGAAAGGCAGGCATTCAAAATGCAGTTCCTTGATTTTTTCCTGCCCTTTGCAGAAGGTGTTGCTAAAGAACGTCCGAATCTTGTTATTTGCGGAGATATAAATATTTGTCACCAGGCAATAGATATACACGATCCGAAAGGTAATACAAAAAGTTCAGGCTTTCTTCCTGAAGAACGTGAGTGGATGGGTAAATTCCTTGAATCAGGTTTTACGGATTCATGGAGGCATTTGAATCCCGAATCCAAGAAGTACAGTTGGTGGAGTTTCCGTGCCAATTCCCGTGCAAATAACAAGGGCTGGCGCATAGATTATCATCTGGTAAGCAATGCCCTTAAAGATAGGATCATGGAAGCGGAAATTTATAACGATGCCATGCATTCGGACCATTGCCCTATTATGGTGGAAATACAATAAGTTCGGATTTGTAGCTCGCGCGAGTCTTTAGCGCAGCGATGACTCGTGTGAAAGAGATGGAAGTGAGTCTTTAGACTCACTTAGCCACTAATGCAGCCTGAGCCAACCAAAGAACAGTGCTGTTCCCACAACAATAAATCCTCCAGCCACCCAGTAAAACTTTTTTGATTTTCCGGAATATAAGAATGCGCGTATAAGGAAAGCTCCTCCTGCTACCAAAAAGCAAATCCCATAAATTTTTGCAAGTTCCATGGAGTTAAGTTAAAGTTAATTTACATATACTTCCCGTCCAACAAATAATCCTTCACATATTCATCCACGCCTTCTGCAAGGGAATGAAAAGGTTTGTTGTAGCCAATGGAAATAAGTTTGTGCATATTGGCTTCTGTGAAGTACTGGTATTTATCACGGATATCTTCAGGAGTATCTATGAAGGAAATGTCTTCCGGAATATCCATTGCCTTGAAAGTGTTTTTAACGAGGGATAAAAATGTTTCAGCCTTGCCGCTACCGAGATTGTAAATACCATTGTCCTCTTTTCTGCGGTGGTGCATGAGGAAATATAAAACATCCGTCACATCCTTTACGTAAACGAAATCACGCATTTGTTCGCCATCCTTGAAGTTCGGATTGTGTGAACGGAATAATTTCATTTTTCCCGTTTCCTTGATTTGTTTGAATGCATGTAGGATCACCGATGCCATTCTGCCCTTGTGGTATTCATTCGGGCCATATACATTGAAAAACTTTAAACCCACCCAGAAGTAAGGAGTCTTTTCCTGTAGGATCGCCCATTTATCAAATTCATTCTTGGAGATTCCGTAAGGATTTAGCGGCTGCAATTTTGGAATCACCTCATTGGTATCATCATAACCAAATTCGCCTCCACCGTATGTAGCAGCGGAAGATGCATATACCAATGGCAAGCCATATTCCACGCAAGCCTGCCAAACGCCCTGTGTGTAGTCCAGATTCAGGCGATTGAGCAATTCCATATCAAACTCAGTGGTATCTGTGCGCGCACCCAGATGGAAAACAAACTGCACCAGTCGGTGATTATCCTTCAGCCATTTGAAAAAACCATCGCGATGCACCATAGCGGTAATCTTCTTCCCTTCCAGATTCTTCATCTTTTCAGGACTGCTAAAGTCATCAACCACAATAATATCATTGTAGTTTTCAGCATTAAGCTTAGCCACCAGGGCACTGCCAATAAAACCCGCTGCTCCGGTTACAATTATCATGGTGCAAAGGTACTAATCCCCATGAAGTTTTATTCCCTGGAATTTGGACATTTGTCTTTTGGAATTTACAATCGTATCTTTGCAGCTAAATTTAGAGCTTTGGCAATCTGCTATATAACAAGAAAAGAGCATTTTAACGCTGCCCACCGCCTATCGCGGGAGGACTGGAGCGACGAGAAGAACGAGGAGGTTTTCGGCAGGTGTGCCAATAAAAACTGGCACGGGCATAATTTCACACTGCATGTTACCATCAAGGGGGAACCGAGCCCCGAAACCGGTTTCATTGTGGATCTTAAATACCTGAGTAAGATCATCCAGAAATACATTATTGATGAAATGGACCACAGGAACCTGAACCTGGACGTGGCTTTTATGAAGGGAATATTGCCTTCTATTGAAAACATTGCCATACAGGTCTGGAAACAACTGGAGCCGCATTTACCCGCAGGCTCATTGCATTGCATCAAGATCGTGGAAACGGAAAATAATTTGGTAGAATATTTCGGGGAAGAATAACCCCTGACCCCTAAAGGGGAACAGCGCATTTTAAACTCATAACTTATAACTCATAACTTATAACTCATAATTCATAACTTAGAGCATGACATACTATCTGGACGAAACAAGAATGGCGGCTTATGTATTTCCCGGACAGGGTTCGCAGTATCCGGGCATGGGAAAGGATCTTTATCGCGATTCAGAAGTAGCACGCGCTATTTTTGACCGCGCCGATGAAATCCTTGGATTTTCCATTTCCCATGTAATGTTTGAAGGCACTGAGGAAGACCTGAAGCAAACCAAGGCTACGCAGCCTTCGGTTTTCCTTCATTCCATTGCGCTTGTAAAAGCTTTCGGAGATAAGTTCCAACCCTTGATGGTGGCAGGACATTCACTCGGGGAGTTTTCCGCGCTGGCAGCAGCAGGAGCACTTGATTGGGAAGATGCATTGCGTTTGGTGGCTGCGCGTGCCAATGGCATGCAGAAGGCTTGCGAGGCTCAGCCTTCCACAATGGCGGCAATTCTCGGACTAGATGATGCCGTAGTGGATATTACCTGCAAGGAGCTTGATGCACTTGTTGTAGCTGCCAATTTCAATTCTCCAGGTCAAGTGGTTATTTCCGGAACAGTAGAGGGAGTAAATGCTGCCTGTGAAATACTCAAGGAAAAAGGCGCGAAGCGCGCCATTTTGCTTCCCGTAGGAGGAGCTTTCCATTCCCCATTGATGGAACCTGCAAGGGAAGAACTTGCAAAGGCGATTGAAA
>CAILMK010000588.1 GCA_903835275.1 uncultured bacterium
TACTACTTATGCTGCCGGTAATGGTATGAGCCTTTCAGGTACTACATTCAACTTTGGTGGCAATCTTAGCTCTGCTACAACCATCGGAACTAGTTCTTCTAATACATTGAAATTTACAGGTATCCAAACAGGTGCTTCTACGGATTCACTGATGGTTATCAGCAATGGTGTTTTGAAGAAAGTTGCCGTTAGCACTGATGTTCCGTCCTATACTGCAAGCAATGGTTTGACATTGTCAAGCAATGCATTCAAATTGGGTGGTACTCTTAGCGCTGCAACTACCATTGGTACTACATCAACTAATACCTTGACCTTAACCGGTATCCAAGCAGGTGCTTCCTCGGACTCCGTAATGGTTATCAGCAATGGTGTACTTAAGAAAGTGGCTCAATCTACTGTAGGTTCTTCTTCAAGCCAATGGACCACTTCCAGTTCTAATATTTATAATGCTAACTCGGGTAACGTAGGTATCAATACCAGTTCTCCTGGTGTTTCTCTTGACGTTAAAGGTAGCTTTGCGATTAACCGCACAGTAATCAGCAGCGGAAATTCATCCAGTGGTTCTGCTTTCACACCTAGCTCTACCGATTATTTAATAGCTATTACTTATAATCCTGGCGGTTCAAATAGGATTTATGTACAACTTCCTGCAGCAAGTTCTTCCAATATCGGAAGGGAGATAATTATCAAGTCTGAAAGTGGTACAAATCAAATTACTGTTATGCCACCGTCTTCACAAAAAATTGAAGGCTCTACGAGCAACATTGACATGGATAATTTTGATAGTGCAAATTATAATACTGTGATCAGGCTCTATTCCAATGGTAGCGGATGGTTTATATTCTAATTCGATTGACGAACACATTTTAATTTTTAAAACGTTATAAAATCGAATAATGAAAAATATAAACAGACGATCACAGCAGATAATACTGTTCCTCTCGGTAAGCTTGATTGCTTTGCTGACAGCAGCAGCCGCGGATGCGCAGATGATGACGAATATAGGAGATACTATCTTTATCAAAAACAATACGGTCCTCCAGGTAAATGGTAGTTTTTCCAACACAGATAATTCCGGCAGAAAGCCATACATATATAATGATGGTATCCTGAGAGTAGATAGCAATTTTTCCGCTCCAAAGGATATGATCTATAAGGGTACTGATACCTTCCAGGCCTCAGGAACCGGTGCGCAAAATATCGCAGGATTGAGTTTTTATAATCTTATGATTGCCAATGGTGGTCAAAAGACAATAACTTCCAATGCTTATATCCGTCACCTTTTAATTGTAACAAACGGAACGCTTGAAACTGGCACAGATACAATACAACTGGATTCAACGGCAAGTATGACTGAAGATTCGGTGAATGCGGTGTTTGGAAATGTAAAAATGAAAAAATACCTTGCCGCTAATTCATCTTATCTTTTCGGGAATATAGGTTTTGATATTACCACATCGGCACCTATTCCGGGTATGACTTCCATTGTACGTGTAACGGGTGGGGGTGCCACAATGTATGCTCATGGAGCTTCCAGCGTGGCCCGTTTCTTCGACGTTACACCACAAAATGACAAGCGCCTGAATGCAAGTATACGCTTTCACTACTATGGTACCGAGCTGAACGGCCTTTCAAGAGGTGACCTTGCACTATATAGTTCGGAAAATAAAGGCACTACCTGGAATTATTCAGGTTATACTGCACGAACTCCGGGCAATAATCATATAGAGCGCAATGGGGTAGATAGTTTCAGCCGCTGGACGCTGGCCGGAATTTCAATGCCATTGCCTGTGCACCTTATAGAATTTACAGCTACACCGGCAAATAACGACGTCAAACTTTTCTGGGCTACTGCCTCAGAAGAAAATAATGATCATTTTGATATCGAAAGATCATTGAACGGGCATGAATGGGAGAAGATAGGCAAGATTGCCGGCTCAGGTACATCTTTTGAACAACACACATATTCCTTTATTGACTACAACGCAATCATTTTGGGTTCTGATATTATCTACTACCGTTTGAAGCAGGTTGACTATAATGGAGCAAGAACATTTTCCCCAATAAGGAAAGTACTGTTTAATTCGTTCTCAACCGATGAAAGCATTAAAGTGTGGTATAATAGTTCCGAAGAACAGGCATATATCACTTTTAACGCTGATAACGGCCGTCCGGCAAATCTTACAGCTGTGAATATGCAAGGTAAATTAATTGCAAGGCAAGCGATGAACATTAATCAAGGCGTAAATCAGTTCTCCCTGGATTTATCAACTCTTCCCGCAGGAATTTATTCCATCACTCTTTCTGATAACTCAGGAGTTTGGACAAAGAAGATTGTAAAATATTAATCTTTTTACGCGTGTTTTTTTAGTATTGAAAGTGGGGCTGTCTCTATGAGGCAGCCCCTTAATTCAATCAAAAAATTATATTTTTGCACCAAATTTTGACAAACAGGCAATGGAAGATTTTTTTGAGACCATGGGCAATTTTGTTACCTTTTCTGAGGAATGTAAGAAGGATGTGAGAGCGGTCATTCAGAAGCATAGTTATGAAAAGAATGAAATTATAGCGCGAAAGGGAAAGGTTTGTGAACGCATGTGGTTTATATCCAAAGGTATTGCTCGCTTATATTTTCAAAAAGGGGAAAAAGAAGTCACGGAAGTAATCCTTACGGAGGGATATTTTGTTAGTTCTATTGAAAGTTTTCTTACACGCCAACCTTCTGAAAGGCAGGTACAGGTTTTGGAGGA
>CAILMK010000589.1 GCA_903835275.1 uncultured bacterium
ACATGTATACCAATTCACTGGAGGCGACTATTTTGACTATGGCTATGCTCCTGAAAGTTTGAACTGTAGCATAGTTGCGATGGGTATTAAAAATAGCAAATTGGTTTACACCACTCAGGATGTCGTAATTTCTTCTAATCAAGTTATGAGAATGGGAAGCATGAAAGAAATTTCAGGTGAAGATTTCAGAAAAGTGATTAAGGCCCTTGATGATTAGCAGATCAATTTATTAGTAATCGTACTTATCTTTCCAGCGGTCTTTTAGAAACCGTCTTATTTCCTGCTCACGGGTATTGGCTCCAGGCTCGTAGATTTTTTTTCCAGCAATGGCGTCAGGCATGAACTCCTGAACAATGAAATTATTTTCAAATGAGTGAGCGTATTTATAATTCTTTCCATAGTCCATATTCTTCATCAGGCGTGTAGGCGCGTTGCGAAGATGTAAGGGTACTGGCAGGTCGCCGGTTTGTGAAACAAGCGCAGAAGCGGTATTAATAACCTCGTAAGAGGCATTGCTCTTGGGGGATGTTGCCAGATATACCACGCACTGTGAAAGAATAATCCTTCCTTCAGGCATTCCGATGCGTTCTATCGCCTGGAAACAGGCCGTAGCCAGCAACAATGCATTTGGATTCGCATTTCCAATATCTTCTGATGCAAGTATAAGCATTCGGCGTGCAATGAACTTGGGATCCTCACCACCTTCCAGCATACGCGCCATCCAATAGACAGCAGCATTGGGATCGCTGCCGCGCATGGATTTTATGAATGCTGAAATAATATCATAATGTTGCTCGCCAGCCTTGTCATACAATGCTGCCTTTTTTTGCAGCACATTGGAAACACTTTCATTGCTGATAACAACATTTTTATCTTTGCCACTTTGACTAACGACAAGTTCCAACGCATTCAGTAATTTACGTGCATCACCGCCGGAAAAATGAAGCAGCGCTTCCGTTTCCTTTAGTGTAATATCCTTTTTCTTTAGTTCCTCATCATGGGTGATTGCATTTGTAACTATACTGAGCAATTCGTCATCCGTTAGGTTTTTCAAAACATATACCTGGCAACGGGACAGCAAAGCGGAGATCACTTCAAAGGATGGATTCTCTGTAGTAGCACCTATAAGAATAATGGTGCCGCGCTCCACTGCGCCAAGAAGGGCGTCCTGCTGCGCTTTATTGAAGCGGTGTATTTCATCAATGAATAAAATAGCCTTCCCTGATTTTTCCGCTTCTTCAATTACGGCTCGCATTTCACGAACTCCTGAAGAAATGGCACTCAGTGAAAAAAAAGGATAATTTAGAGAGTTCGCAAGCAAATGCGCCAGAGTAGTTTTCCCGACTCCGGGTGGTCCCCAAAAGATCATGGAAGGAATTGTGCCGCTTTCTATGGACTTGCGTAGAACGCTTTTCTCTCCCAATAGGTGTTGCTGACCTATATAGCCCTCAATGGTTTGGGGGCGCATACGCTCAGCTAAGGGTGGGAGGGTAGATGCCATAGCTACAAAGATAAGCAAGAAAAGGGGTAAGGGGTAAGTAGTGAGGATTAAGTAAAAACATAGTTTTATTTGTAATTAATAAAAAATCATTAACTTCGTAATAACCAAAATATTAAAATGATGAAAAAACTACTGTTAATTCTTACGGGAATCCTGTTTTCTATTCAGGGGTTCAGTCAAAATGGGAAATTTTATGGATTGAGAGAAGCTACCAATCAAATGTGGCTAAGCTCGATGGATACTGCTACTTTGCTTTATCATGACATAGATAGTATTCCCGGTGCACTGAATATTGGTC
Organism: uncultured bacterium; assembly: GCA_903835275.1. Lineage (GTDB taxonomy): Bacteria > Bacteroidota > Bacteroidia > CAILMK01 > CAILMK01 > CAILMK01. The sequence continues at coordinate 1,800 of CAILMK010000589.1, forward strand.
AGGGTATTTCTACCTGCGATCCGGACCATGGTATTTATTTCTTTTGTGGGATGGATCGCGCAGGTTGGAAAACCTGTATGTATGCTGTGGATGTTAATACCGGAAAATTGATTGCAAAGGTATTTAGTCCTTCATGGGCAAACATAATGGCTCCTGTCTTTGATAAGAAATCCGGAGATCTTTATTCTATTATGGAAAGCACTTCAGGAGGCGCATGGTTTGCCAAAATTGATTATAAACACGATACGGTAATTGCTATAGATACGATAAGCTCAAGCACATTCATGGCGCAAGGGGTTTATGGTATCACTCCAAAATATTATTATTTTCTCGGTGGTGACAGGTTAGGGAATAAGGGAGTTTATTTGATTAATTTAAAAACGGCACATATTGATTCAATTATTACACTAACAAAAAGTGGGAATCTTGTAGATGTACAATATGATGAAAAACTGGATAAGTATTATGGAATTAACCAGGCAGGAAATTATACAAATAATATTGCTTTTGTTGACTCATCAGGTAGTGTATCTGTAGTTGACAGCATCAACGGTGGTTGGGGTGGTATAGCACAAGGGGTAACCGCTTTGGATGAATCCAGTGGCAGGTATTTTGTTTTTATTGCCGGAAATCATAAAGCAATGTATTCAGTGGACATTAAAAATGCCAATACTCTGAATATGTTTCCTTTTGGGTCGTCAGGGATAGTCGATTTTCAATATTTAGGCTCGAAAGATTATTATACTCTCAAAGGCAAAATCAGCACTCACGCAGGAGCAGCGCTTAAAAACTCCAAGGCATACCTATGTTCGTATGATGTCGTAGACACGATCGTGAATGTACTGGATTCCTTTGTGACGGATTCTGCAGGAAATTACTCATTCGTAACTACTGATACGGCTGTGTATGTTTTGGCTTTTCCTGATTTTTCTGCTTATCCTCACGAATTGCCAACCTGGGCTGATTCGGGTTCTGATTTTACTCTTGCCAATAAAATACATTTGGATTCGGCTACTACGATTAAAAATTTCAACACGCTTTATGGTAGCAATC
>CAILMK010000590.1 GCA_903835275.1 uncultured bacterium
ATTCAAATATACAAAAAAATCCACATATTTTACTGCCAAAAATATGCCGTATTTACATTAAATTTCAATTTGGCTGATATTAGTCAGGTAAAATGCTGTCACATTGGCTTAATATTGCTGTCAATATTTCGTTATTGTAACTTTATAACGTATTGGATTGTATTTTGATACAAGAGTTTAATGAAATTTCGGATTTTGGATTTCGGATTTCGAATTGCCCCCTAACCCTCTGAAGGGGGAACAAGTCGAAGGAAATTTTGTAGGGGCGACCCTCGTGGTCGTCCGGAATTGGTAAATATAATATTGAGTTGGCGCAAGGCCATCCTCTAGAGACAAAGAAAATATAACAATGAATTTTAATAACTTTACAATCAAGGCACAGGAAACGATCTCAAAAGCACAGGAGATAGCTTCCGCGAATACGAATCAGGCAATAGACACCGCCCACATCTTGAAAGGGATGTTGATGGAGGATGAAAATGTTGCCGGCTTCCTGTTGAAGAAAATGAACGTCAATCTCACAAAGCTGAATACCAGCCTGGATGAGATGATAGAAAAATACCCGAAGGTCGCGGGAAGTAACGCTGACCCATACCTGTCAAGTGAATCCAACCAGGTACTGCAGAAAGCATTGCAATATGTAAAGGAATACAAGGACGAATTTGTCTCTGTGGAGCATATTCTGTTAGGATTGCTGGATGGGAAGGACAACACTGCAAAATTATTAAAGGAACTTGGTGCCAATGAAAAAGAACTCAAGGCTGCAATTTTGCAATTGCGCGGCGATAGCCGCGTAACTGACCAGAACGCCGAAGCAAAATACAATGCACTGGAAAAATACGCGAAAAATCTCAACGAACTTGCGCGCTCCGGCAAATTGGATCCTGTTATCGGCAGGGATGAAGAAATTCGCCGCGTAATACATATCCTTTCCCGCAGGACGAAGAATAATCCTATCCTGATCGGCGAACCAGGCGTAGGGAAAACAGCTATCGCCGAGGGCATCGCGTATCGTATAATAAACGGTGATGTCCCTGAAAATTTGAAGTCAAAAACGCTTTTCTCACTGGATATGGGCGCGCTGATTGCGGGTGCAAAATATAAAGGCGAATTTGAAGAGCGTTTGAAAGCCGTGGTGAAGGAAGTTACTTCCTCGGACGGACAAATAATGCTGTTTATTGATGAGATTCATACCCTCGTCGGCGCGGGCGCGTCGGAAGGAGCGATGGATGCGGCGAACATATTAAAACCCGAACTGGCACGCGGTACATTGCGAGCCATCGGCGCAACTACGCTGAATGAATACCAGAAATATTTTGAAAAGGACAAAGCCCTCGAAAGGCGTTTTCAAAAAGTACTGATAGAAGAGCCTGATACGGATGATGCCATTTCTATCCTGCGCGGATTGAAAGAAAGATATGAAACCTATCACAAGATACGCATCAAGGATGAGGCTATTATCGCAGCGGTGGAATTATCACAGCGTTATATCACCGATCGTCAGTTACCCGACAAGGCTATTGATCTGATTGATGAAGCGGCCGCCAAGGCGCGCATAGCAGTGGACTCCATGCCGGAAGAATTGGACGAACTGGAGCGCCGGATCCGCCAGTTGGAAATTGAACGCGAAGCTATCAAGAGGGAAAAAGATACCAAGAAACTGGATAGAATAGGTCACGAACTTGCTGATCTGAATGACCGGAAAAACGTTATTAAAGGACGCTGGCAGGCTGAAAAATCCCTAATTGACCAGATACAATTCCTCAAGCAGGAAATAGAAAATTACAAGGTAGGAGCGGAGCAGGCAGAACGTTCTGGTGATTACGGAAAAGTAGCGGAATTACGTTACGGAAAAATAAAGGAAGCGGAAGATAAATTGGTAATAGTTCACAACAAGTTGAATGAAACCGCCAGGGATAGTCCGATGATAAAAGAAGAAGTGGATGCCGAGGATATTGCAGGGATCGTTTCCCGTTGGACAGGTATTCCGGTAAGCCGCATGTTGCAGAGTGAACGTGAGAAACTCCTGAATATGGAAGACGAATTACACAAGCGCGTAGTTGGCCAGGAGGAAGCTATTGAAGCCATCTCCGATGCTGTGCGCAGGAACCGTTCAGGTTTGTCGGATCCAAAACGTCCTATAGGTTCTTTTATATTTCTGGGAACTACCGGAGTGGGTAAAACAGAGCTTGCAAAAGCGCTTGCGGAGTTTTTATTCAACGATGAAAACATGATGACTCGCATAGATATGAGTGAGTACCAGGAAAGGCATTCAGTATCGCGTCTCATAGGAGCGCCTCCGGGATATGTTGGTTATGATGAAGGGGGGCAACTCACTGAAGCAGTGCGCCGCAAACCATACTCTGTGGTATTGCTGGATGAAATAGAAAAAGCACATCCGGATGTATTCAATATTCTCTTGCAGGTATTGGAAGATGGCAGGCTTACTGACAACAAAGGCAGAGTTGTCAATTTTAAGAATACGATAATCGTAATGACCTCCAATCTTGGTTCGCATATTATTCGCCAGAATTTTGCGAATGTGAAGGAGGAAAATATGTACGGTGCCATTGAGGCAACAAAGATTGAAGTAATGGAATTGCTGAAACAAACCATCCGTCCTGAGTTTTTGAACAGGATTGATGATGTGATCATGTTCACTCCGTTAACTAAAAATAATATTCGTCAGATAGTGAAATTCCAACTGGTGAACCTGGAGAAATTGCTTCTTGCCAATGATGTTCATATAGAAGCAACAGATAAAGCAATTAATGCTCTCGGCGAACAGGGATTTGAACCTGAATTCGGTGCACGTCCATTGAAGCGTGTATTACAACGCGAAGTGATCAACCGACTATCGAAACAAATTCTTGCAGGAAGCGTTAACAAAGATGATAAGATCATTATCGATGCCGATGATAAAGGAGAATTGGTTTTCAAGAACGAAAAAATGAATTAATCAGTTGGTGTAGGGGCGAATGGATATTCGCCCAAATGTGAATTGAACGATTTTAAATGTAGGGGCGGATTCACATATCCGCCCGATATAAGGTATCAAAACACAACGCGTCTGCATAGTGTTGTTGGGATATAATTGATTGAATGTGCAGCGTGTTTAACAAGGGTGACTGAAAAGTCGCCCTTTGTTTTTGTCCTAACTTTTAATTACAAAGACATAAAAATTATCTCTGACTTTGCCATTTTAAGATTAAAAATATAATCCTTTTCCTTGTTGCGGGAATCATAAAAAATATGATCCAGGCCGGTCCATAGCAAAAACCATCCAGCAGGTTCCATAATAATGTGAAGAACATTGCGGAAAAAATTATTTCCTATGCCTGTATCTGTATAAGCAGTTATGACCATTAAAACTGCTCCGATACCGGTCAGTAAAAATCCTTTCATCCTTGATGATTTCTTTTCAATATTGATTTGGTCAGCATAATTCTGAAAATGTTTATGCAGACTCTTTATGACAATGTCCTCAGTGTTTTTATCCCGCAATGTGCTTGGCATTAGCAGGTTCAGCTCTATCTGTCCGCTTGTTTTTTCCTTGGACATTTTTCTTGCTTCGCTGATAAAGTCATCAGAGAGGCTTCTTTCAACAAAAGGGCGCGAATCGAAATCAGAAAAAATATCATCATAGGTATCCAGCCAAATACTGAGCTTTATTTTGTTAACTATCTCCTCTTCAATATATGATTTTTCATCGCTCATTTGATCGTTCTTAATGCTTCAAGAAACAAAACTTAATGTTTAGAGGTTCAATTTTTTGAAAGCATAATATGACTTGAAGCTTTATTGTTCGGTAAACCTTACATTTGCAACCACATTTAACCAAATAGAAATATGAAATTAACAGGCAATAAAATACTTATTACCGGTGGCGCAAGCGGCATCGGTTTTGGAATGGCAGAACGTTTTGTACAGGAAGGAAATACCGTTATAGTTTGCGGAAGAAGATCTGATGTCCTTGCCGAGGCGAAAAATAAAATTCCGGGCCTCATCACAAAACAATGTGACCTTGCTTCTGAATCTGAGAGGGAGGAACTTTATAACTGGATATCCAAAGAGCATCCCGACACCAATGTTTTGGTCAATAATGCAGGTATACAGCAATGGATGGCGCTAGCGGATGCAGATTTCTTCAAAAAATCAAAGAATGAGATCACAACCAATATCGAGGCGCCAATACACTTGTGTACTTTGTTCCAGAATTTGAAATCCATCGATACCATCATGAATGTAACATCAGGATTATCATTTGTACCTATGATCAAGGCACCTATCTATTCCGCAACAAAGGCTTTTTTTCATTCATATACTCTTTCATTACGCCCTTTATTAAAAGCAAAAAATATTGAAGTGGTCGAGGTTATCCCCCCTGCACTGAATACAGACCTTGGCGGCGTGGGTTTACACGATCATGCTCCTCCCGTGGCTGATTTTATTGAATCCATCTTTGCACAAATGAAAGAAGGTAAGGATGAATTGACCTTTGGCTTTACTGAGGGTATGAATAAATCCAACCGGGAAATAGTCCAACCTGTCTTTACGCGAATGAACCAACTGAATTAATTACGAATTGAGAATTAC